>NZ_JABXHF010000043.1:0-37713 GCF_013393565.1 Virgibacillus sp. | reverse complement strand
CGGTGTTGCACGAACCAATGATGACTTATCGTAGGGCGATTCGTGAAGTCGCCTAGTTGCTGGGCGCTGGAGTCGAACGTGGCTAAATAACTTAGTAAGTTTATCCACAGCTGCAAAATTTTATAATTTCCTAGACCATTAAAAAGACCTTCTTTACATAAGAAGGTCAAGATAAAAGCACAAGTACTAATCACTAACAAATATAGTAATACAAGCTAGCCCATATGTTTAATTAAAAAACCCTATTTATTCCACTCATTGTCTACTTGATCATTTAATTTCGTCGATATATCAGCCAGTAATGAGGCTGAAGAAGATACTTCCTGCATAGACGCATTTAGTTCCTCAACGACAGCCACAATATTTTGTAGATTAGCTGTCGATTGACTTGCAACACTAGATACATCTTCCATAGATGAAGTAACACCATTCATATTTTCCTTTACCTCATGAACAGCTTCTGATAAATCTTGAATAAATTCATCCACTACATCCACATCTTGAGAAATAAGCTGAAATACTTGAGAAATTTCACCATTTCTGGATACACCTTGTTTAATGGTATTTCCACTTTCCTGAATGACATGAATAACTTCTTTTGTTCCACCTTGAATTTCATCAATTAGATGTTGAGTTTTAGCTGTTGCTGCATTTGTTTGCTCTGCTAATTTGCGAACTTCTTCAGCAACTACAGAGAACCCTTTCCCATGCTCACCCGCACGCGCAGCCTCAATTGCAGCATTTAAAGAAAGCAGATTCGTTTGATTTGATATATCCGTTATAAGCGACAATATTTCTCCGACCTGATTCATTTTTTCTTTTAAATCATTTACGACGTGAATAGAATCATCCACTTGCTTCGCTATCTCATCCATTTGCTCGGTAGCACTAAAAACAACTTCACTTCCGTTTTTCGCATTTTTCTTAGCCGTTTTCGACGTCTCTTTCACAAATTTCGTACTTTCATCTATTTCAGTTAAAGTAAAAAAGACTTGCGATGAAGAATCATTAATCGTTTGAATGGATTGTGTTTGCATATCTGCTCCAGAAGCTAATTCTTGAATGGACGCAGAAATTTCGCCTGTTGCTTTCGTCGTCTCTTCCGTTGTAGACATCAGCTGCTGAGAAGATGCAGCTGTTTGTTCAACTAATTCCATTACTTGTCGATCTTGTTCATTTACTGAATAATTATTCTCTGTATTCATTATCCACTCCTTCACCCACTTATAAACAGGATGGTGAAGAGAATCATCTCTGCTAACATCTATATCTTTTACACTTTGTTTAAACGGAGAAAACAGAAAATGTCCATAGATATAGGCAAAACACAGGGAGAGTAAACTTGCAATAGATAGCCCGATTAATGCAGAAATAGACTTCAAACTAATATCTGAGATAATGAATATGAAAAGTGTAATCAAAGGTATAAAAGTAATAATTAAAGTAAATAAAAATAAATACAATAATAATGTTTGATAAACCGTTAAGCTTCTTCCTACTTTTTTCATCTCTTTTCATCCTTCATTTATTTTGAATTCTGGAATACCCATGAACTCCAGTGCTTCATCTAATTTCGTAAAAGCTCGTATGGAGTCATATGTACCTGCTGTTCTAGATAAGCGATTCAACTGCATTTTTAGCGCCACACTTGGTGCTACAGTAGCGTTTTTCTCAATATTACTGCTTACCCATTCCATAAATTTCCCCCATACCATATTCACCTCTGGCTTAGCTACACCTATAATCTTGCTATTATCATTAAGGAATTTTTTTATTTCGGGTTTTTGTAAAACCTCTTTTACTGCATTTGCATGTTTCTCAGCTTCCTCTTTCGTCCCAGCCATTTCAAAGTAGTTAAAATATAGTACATCTTTATACACTTTCATTTCATACTTAGCCATTGTTCTTCTCCCTTTCTTCAACTACTGATTTAAAAATATGCAATGCATGAATTGCCTTTGGAAATCCTGCGTAGGCACTACAATGATTTATTAATTCTAAAATTTCCGACTGATGAACACCAACGTTTAGTGCTGCATGGAAATGATAGGTTAATCCTCTACCAGCATCTCCTTGGGTGATTAAAGAAGATAGCGTAATAAGGGCTCGTTGCTTTAAATCAAGCGAATCATTGTGATAAACATCCCCATAGCCAAATTCTAAAGCAAGCTTAGCTAAACGCGGCGAAAACTTTTCAACTTCTTTCATCGCATCTATTCCTTTAGAACCGGCTAATTCTTCAATTTGCTTCCATCCTCTTTCTTGTTTAGTCAATATGTTCATCTCCTATCTTGGTATTCATATAAAGAAGGGAAAGATGGCAAATTTGCACCTTACCCACGTTTTAATGTTGGAGGGACTTCCTCTTTTTCCACTAGGATTTCAATAACTGCTGTTTGTCGTTCTTTTAACGCTATTTCAGTTGCTTCGACAATTTCTTCCATTTTTGTGCAACGATAACCGATTGCGCCTAGAGATTCAGCAAACAATGTCGCATTCATTGCAGTCGTATACCTTGTTCCTGCTGATTTACCAATGTTATAACGCATGCCTTTATCTACCATGTCAAGCATGCCATTATTAAACACATAGAAAATCATTGGTATTTTTTGGTTTACAGCTGTCGATATTTCCGTTCCTTGCATCATCACACAGCCATCACCCGTAAAACTAACAACAGGTATTTCTTTTGTAGCTATTTTTGCTCCGATTGCAAAATTAAGCCCGTGCCCCATTGCACCAAATACATCGTCAAAAAAGAAAGTACCAGATTTTACAATATCAAAATATTTAATAGCATAGAAAGTATGGCTACCATCATCTCCAAATACAACGGTCTCCTCAGGTAATACGGCTCTTAAACATTTCATAACTTCTGCTGTAGATAAATTTTGGTATGGAGCTTGGTCTTTTTTCTTTTCTTCTAAATCAAGTATTTCTTTTTTCCAATACGGCTTTAAATTGGGCGTTTCCCTATTTGAAGAATAGTTCGTATTTAACTGCTGAAGATTCTTCTTTGCATCTCCTTTAACAAATACAGTATCTACTAAAATAGACTTTCCGATAAAATCAGCCTGTTGATCAAAATGAATCATTGTTTTAGGGTATTGTTCACTTGCCAATCCAGCTATTGACATATCCGTCAACTTAGATCCAATAACAACCATCACATCTACACCCTCTGCCATATAAGCAGTAGCGGCTTCAGTCCCACCTAGTCCATACGCCCCTAATGAAAGTCGATGTTTTGTGGGAAATGTGCCTTTACCTCCTGGTGTGGTCATGACCGGAATATTCCATTTTTCACTAAACTGCATTACTTCTCGGTAAGCCTTAGCTATGTGAACCCCTTTTCCTAACAATAAAACAGGACGTTTCGCATCTTGCAATATGTGGGCTGCTTGCTTCAGATTCCCTGAAATAGGAGTATCATTTATTAGCTTTATAGGCGATGAGAATGGGGCTATCTTATTAATAAGTACATCTAGGGGAATGGATAAATGTACTGGCCCTTTTTCTCCAAGCAAGGCTCGTTCTAAAGCGTACTGAATATATTTTTTTAACAGGTTTGCATCCTCTACCTTTGCGCTAAACAACGTTACAGAACGAAACATTTCTGTTAAATCCGTACCAAACATACTTGAGTCTTGACCAACTGGCTTCCCCATATCCGTTAATGGTGGATGACCAGTAATAAACAAGACAGGTGCATGATATGCTTTTGCTTGTGCTGCGGCTGTAAGAAGGTTCGTTCCTCCAGGACCTGATGTACCAATAGCAACTGCTAAACTATCATTTTTCAAGGCATAGCCTGTTGCCATATAACCAGCACTACATTCATGTCGTGCTAATACAAAATCCATGTCGTGATGTTCCATTTCTAAAATGAGCGGCACAATAGGCTTACCTGGAACTCCAAAGGCATACTGGCAGCCTTGTGCTTTTAAGATTTCTACGATTTGAGCTGCAACGGTTAACATATTTTTTGCTCCCCTCCTTAGAAGATGTTTTTTGCTTTTGCTTTGTTTATATCGGTGGATATTATGGTATATTTAGTCATTTCTTCATTTTATTAGTTGATAAAATGAAAAAGACTTGGCTTTAAGCCAAGTCTTTAACGGATTAGTAATTGTAATACTGTTATTTCGTATATTCAAGCAATGTAAAACTAGTTTAAAAATTTCACACAGACTACTTCAGGAACTTCGACAGTAGAATCCATTGGTGTTAATTTTCCCGTCTTTTGATCGCGTGCAAATAAAACTAAGTTTCCACTATGCTGATTGGAAGCAACAATGAAGGACTCACTAGGATCTAATACAAAATCACGTGGCCACTCTCCGCCTGTTGCAGTAAATTCTATAAAGGTTAATTCGTCTGTTTCTGCATCTACTTCAAATAGCGCGATACTATTGTGACCGCGATTACCAGTGTAAACAAATTTTCCGTCTGACGAGATATGAATCGCACTAGCATCGTTTGTTTCTGTGAAATCTGCTGGTTTCGCAAGCACGGTTTGCTTTTCTGAAAAACTTCCTGTTTGTGCATCATAATCTAGAACAATTACTTCTGAACTAAGCTCCGTAAGTAAATACGCTGTTTTCCCATTGGGATGAAATACAATATGTCTTGGACCACTTCCCGGTTTTACGGTTCGTGTTTGATGACGAACAAGTTTATTATCTTCTATACGGTAGGTTACTAGCTCATCTGTACCTAGATCACAAACGACTACATAGTTATGATCTGGCGTAAATCCAGCAAAATGAACGTGTGATTTTTCTTGACGCTCATGAGGACCATCACCGTTATGTTGTATAGCGGACGCAGTTACTAATGCTTTGTTATCTTCAAAAGCGTATAAAACTACCTCGCCTCTATGGTAATTACCAGTAACTATTTGATTGTCATAAATGGATAAGTGACATGGGGATTTCCCTTCTGTTAGTTGTTCATCTATTTTTATTAGTTCCCCTGTTTCTTGTTTTATTTGATAAGCTTGTACACCGCCTAAATCTCCGTCTTGTCCAATGGAGAACAAGTAACGGTTATCTTCACTAACGGCTACATACGTTGGGCTCCCAACTTCAGCGGCTACTTCAACTGCTGTTATTTTTTTCGCTTTTGGATCTAATTCAAAACGATAGATACCCTTACTTGTATTACGCGTGTACGTCCCTGCATATCCAAGAAAATTATTTTTCATGATGATACCTTCCTTTTTAAAGAGATGTGTACTTAAAGTCTAAGCGCAAATGAATAAAAAGTAAAACGCGGAGAGGGAGAAACTTCTTAACATCTATGGAAACCAGCCTATATCTGGTTTCGAAAAATAGAAGGAAAAGGTGCTTTTTAATAAGAAAAAGACGCTGTCACTTTTAGACAATCCCAAAAACCCCCAATTAAAGCTAGGACCGATGATGTCTCCAGAATCATTGTTTATAACATCATTTAATTTATTTCTCCTTCAAATATTTACATTATATTCCTGACACCCATTATTTAGATATATAACCAATAGATACCTTTTTCATATTAAATGTTCTACAAGAAAAAATATTTGCACTTTTTTATGATAGTAACAATTAAGGTTCTAAAGATCATTTTATGCACGGCATATAGCGTTTGGATTATTGGATAAACCACTATATATAGGTTTTTGAAAGTGTAATTTTTTAAAATCGACCTTTTTGGTAAATAACCATCTGCTAGCAAATGATTGATTGTTTAATGAACGATTTGCTATACTTTTCTCAAACAATAAACTATAAGATGGAGGTGACGATATTGAAATTAAAATCCTTACTACTCTTCTTGCTACTATCACTATTCGGACTAATACTAGTTGCATGTAATAACGACGATACGACAAGTGAAACTGAAGAGAATAGTGATAAAGTAGACGTTAAACAGTTAGTAAACGATTACAGCACGGACAAAAAAAAAGCAGAATCAGCTTCGATTACAGGTGAAGAGCTAGTTGTAAATACTACAGCTGGAAAAGAAAAAAGCTATGAACTCCCTAAAGATGAATTTTTCGTTTCTATTGCTCCATTCGTAGAACAAACGCATCCTTGTACTTACCATAGTTTAACAGGATGCCAAGGCGAAATGGTAAAGAAAGAATTCGATGTATATATTGAAGATGAAGATGGTAATGTCGTTGTCGATGAAAAAGTAATGTCTTTGGCAAATGGTTTTATTGACTTATGGGTTCCTAGAGACAAAAAATACCATATAACAATAGAGCATGATGGTAAACAAGTTCAATCTGAATTTTCCTCTTATACAGAAGACCCAACCTGCCTCACTAATATGCAATTAACGTAGGTATCACTTAGCTAAAGCCTAGATCAAGAACTTTAGACAAAAGGTGGCTTGCAAGCACGCCTTAGATTAGATTTCAATTCTATAATAGATAATGGACCAAAGTATGCTAATCTTAGGCATTTTATATAGATAAAACACGTAAAAAGTGTTCTTGCATAACAAGGAGAAATCTGCTATAGTACAGACAATCGAATATATTCCTATTTCAAAATGTTATTGAAATAAGGATAGAGGTGCGAGGCTCAAAAGTACACTATTGGAGGATAATGAGATCCATGGAAAATAGTGAAAAGGGTGCTTTGCCGAAGTTGTAGAGAACTCATTACTTCTACAACTGGTTCTGCTATTGAACAAATACAGGACTGTCATATAGGTAACTATATGGAGGGCTATCTAGACGCATGAAGCTTTTAAACTTTCAAAGCAGCAGCGATATGCCGTCGCTGTTGCTTTTTTGCGGACAAAATTGCCTTGTTACCTACACTATAATTTTAAAAAAGGGTGTGAAGTAATGAATTTTGGCCAAGTTATCACTGCAATGGTAACACCATTTGACAACAACGAAAATATTGATTTTTATGCCGTTGAAAAACTTGTCAACTACTTAATTGAAAATGGATCGGATAGCTTAGTTATTGCTGGTACTACTGGAGAATCACCAACGTTAACCAATGATGAAAAAATAGCTTTATTTAAACATGTAGTTACAGTTTCTAAAGGACGAGCAAAAATAATAGCCGGAACAGGTTCTAATAATACGAAAGCTTCCATTGAATTAACCAAGCTGGCTGAAAAAACTGGTGTCGACGCAATTATGCTTGTCACCCCTTACTACAACAAGCCTTCTCAAGAAGGTATTTATCAGCATTTTGCTACGATTGCTAACGCAACACATTTACCAATAATGCTTTATAACGTACCTGGCAGAACTTCTGTCCAAGTGGAAGCGGATACGATCAATCGTCTTTCCAACATAGAGAATATTGTATCGGTTAAAGAAGCAAGTGGTAATTTAGATCAAATGACAACCATAATCTCTAACACTCCAGATAGTTTCACTTTATACTGTGGAGATGATAGCTTAACGCTACCTGCCATTGCCATTGGTGCAAATGGCATTGTATCCGTTTCCTCTCATATTATTGGTAACCAAATGCAGGAAATGATCCAGCACTTTAGAAATGGTGACATCACCACAAGCGCAAAATCGCACCAAAAATTACTGCCAATAATGAAAGCAATGTTTGCTCAGTCAAGTCCGGCTCCGGTTAAAAGTGCTCTAAATATGCTAGGCATTACGGTTGGAGATGTCCGTCTACCAATACAGAACTTAACAAAAATGGAATGGGATACACTAGAACAACAACTTACTGCCACTGGTATTTTAAAATAGATTTATTCATTACCATGAAGTGAGTACCTTCTATACAGTTGTAATCCCTTGAAGATAAACCTAAGAAATATGAACATTTTGTTACATTGTCGTTAACTCAAACAAAAGAGTGTCGAAATTTGTAAATCTGCGATACAATAATACCGGAGTTAGTTTGTAAAAATTTTCTTTTGGGGGTAACAACATTATGAAAGCAGCAGTATGGTATGGACAAAAAGACATTCGCGTAGAAGAAAGAGAACAAAAACCATTAAAAGACACAGAGGTTAAAGTAAAGGTTGCATGGGCTGGTCTATGCGGTAGTGACTTACATGAGTATGAAGAAGGTCCAGTATTTATTCCAACAGAAAAAGAAGATGAATTAGCTGGTGGTATTGCGCCGCTTACCATGGGGCATGAATTTGCTGGTGTCATTGAAGAAGTTGGGGCAAAGGTAACAAACTTCAAACCAGGCGACCGCGTAGCTGTAAATCCAACTATTACGCATGGCGACAAATCAGAAGATCTTGATCCATATGATGGTTTTTCTTTTGTAGGCTTGCACACAGATGGTGGATTCACATCTTTTGCCAATGTTCCAGAAAACAACGTGTATCTTTTACCAGAACCATTAACTTTACAAGATGGGGCATTAATTGAACCTACAGCAGTAGCAGTTCAAGCTGTGAAAGAAGCTGGCATGCAATTTGGCGACACTGTTGCAGTATTTGGTGCTGGTCCAATTGGTTTGTTAACCATCCTAGCAGCAAGAGCAGCTGGAGCAAGCAAAATTATCGCATTAGACTTATCTGAAACACGTTTAGAAAAAGCAAAAGAAGTTGGTGCGACACACGTCATTAATTCAGGGGAAACAGATCCAGTAAAAGCTGTTTTCGATATCGTACCTGAGGGTGTCAATGCTTCATTTGAAGTTGCTGGTGTAGCGCCTACTTTCAAACAATCTATTGAAGTAACAAAACCACGTGGAACGATGGTCATCGTTTCTATTTTTGCTAGACCAATTGAGTGGAACCCAATGCAACTAACTGGAAAAGGTGTGAAAATCACTTCTACTATTGCGTACACACCAACATCTTTCCAACAAACAATCGACTTAATGGCAAGTGGACAATTAAAACCACAATCCATTATTACTAACCAAATTCAATTAGATGACATCGTAGAAAAAGGATTTGAATTATTATCTACAGATAAGTCTCAAGCTAAAATTTTAATTGAGCTAAGTGGCGAAAAATAAGCACAACAAAAAAATATACGTTTAAATCGTTTAAAGAACAGCATCTGTTTCTTGACGCTCACAAAAAAGTGAAAACGTCTAAAATATACAATTGCTTTCTAATTAAAAACGTTAACTTGTGAAAAACGAACAAGGTCTAGCCAAATACTTTTTGGATAGACCTTGTTTTTTACTCAGCAAATTTAAGGAGAAAGCTTTGCAAGTGTATGAAATTCCGCTTGCCTATTTGACGATTGTTCACTTGAAAAGGCACGCACAAGGTATTGATCATCAATGATAAACTTTTGGTCTGTAGTAGCATTTCTAAGTAAGGCTATATGTGCTAACAGTTGCTTCCCCAATTACCTTCCCCTCCAATCACAGTTATTTACTCATATTCTCATAACCGCTAAACAAAGGCTCGGGGCGCCCGTTTAGCAACGTAGCGAGTGGAACGAATCAACTAATGTTTTACAGGGGTATGCCGACGCACTAAGGCAAGCCCGTTTTTAGTCGGTCTTCCTATTTAGCACGAACCGATGATGACTTATCTTAGGGCAATGGGAGTGAAGTCGCCTAGTTGCTGGCGCTGAAGCCGGACGTGGCTTATTCTGTTAATTCATTACCCCAAAGCATCTAATTTTTATACTTTCTTACCGTTTAAAAAAATCTACTTGAAGCAGGGATAGATTCTGCGCGAACATTTAAGAGAAAATCCGATCTATCATTCATATTTCAAAGAATCTCAAATGGTAGATCGGACTTTAATTTTTCAAGATCATTAAGATGGTACTATTTCACGCTTTTTTCGATAATTAGGAGTAGTTCCGGTTTCTATGCCAAGTTCATCTAACCAGCGACGATAAGCAATGGTTAAAGCATCACATTTCAAATGCATTTCGGCTTGCAAATCTAACGGCAATAACTCAGGCTTCTGGCTTTCAACCACATCTAAATCTTGTTTAAATATTAGATCTTGAAACTCCACAAATGGTTCATCCGGCTTATCTAAATCATAGTTTCTAGTTAATAGCATAAACACTTTTGTTTGTTCATCCGCTTCTTGTACGACTGTAATGAGGACGATGAATTCTTCACTTGAACCCTCAACTGATTTGGTAAAACGAGCTGTAGTAGGATTAAGTATTTCATATACATAGTCCGTATAGCCACCTACTGAACGACCATCTGGATTGGGCTGATAGATTGGTATTTCACTTGTGATAAAACGACCATCAACAAACGTAACATCATAATTTTGCACTTCAGCATGATCCTCATCTCCCAATAAACCACCATGAACAAACATAAGATGCGAAATATCAAGGAAGTTCTCAATGACTCTAGGTGCGTTAGCACTCACTTTATAAGGGCCACAAATAGCAGTCCGATATCCTTCTCTACTATATTCTGGATAGTTTAATAATGGTAAAGGCTGTTCACTTAAGTTTACCCAAATTAATCCCGCATACACTTGACAATGATATACCGTGGCTTTCGCCTTTTGTGGAATGGCACGCTCGCATGGTAGGGCAGGTATTTTTACACATATCCCTTCATCATTGTACTCCCAAGCATGATATGGACAAACAATATTCCCATTCTTTACTTTCCCTAAAGACAATGCTGCACCTCGATGAATGCATAAATCCTTAAATGCATGAACGCCCTTTTGATTTCGAAATAAAACTACTCTTTCTCCAAGAATGTGAACTTGCTTTGGATCTTCGTGTAATTCCGTTTCCTTTAAAACTGGATGCCACTCCTGCCATAATCGATCTTTTTTCATACAAATCCCCTTCTGTTTAATAGTTGAGTTATTTTTACAAAAACGTTTTTCCTGAAACACTCCTTACCTTACATGCAGGAAGCGTTCCTTTAAATGGATGCCTGCACGTTTCACAACACCTTCCGCCAATTGCTGAGCTGTCTCTATTATTTCATTTTCATTGACGGTTAAAATGTTTCGATCTTTCATTAACCATTGCCCATTGCACATGGAAGACTCTACATTGCTTGCATGCATGGAATAAACGATATTGGCAATCGGGTCATGCATGGGGAAACTTCCTATTTGTTTAGGGTCAATAATAATGAGGTCAGCCCTTTTTCCTTGCTCCAATGAACCAATCTCCCTATCCCACAATAAACATTTCGCTGCCTTTACAGTCGCCATTTCTAGGACTTGCTCAGCGGGAACAGTCGTTGTATCCAATGTTCTTCCTTTATGTATGAGTGATGTTACATACATTTCGTCCATCATGTCCATACGATTATTTGCGGGCGCGCCATCTGTACCAATGGACACATCGATTCCTTTTTCCAGCATTTCTGGAATTCTGGCAAAACCGAGCACCTTCATTGCTGCACCTGGGTTATGGGAAACTTTAACGTTATGTAACATCACAAGATCCATTTCTCGATCTGTTAGCCAAACCATATGTGCTGTTAACAAGTTTTCATCCAATAAACCAAGTTTATGTAAATGCTCAATAGTTGAAGCACCACGTTGTTCCTTTGTATAACGAATTTCATCCATTATTTCTGCTGCATGCATATGAATACCAACTCCATATTGATCAGCTAATTGTTTTGTTTGTCTTATTAAATCATCAGAACAATTAAATATAGTACGTAAACCAAACCACATTTTAATTCGCTCGTCAGAAGTATGATGCCATTTCTCTATAAGTGCTTCTTGTTTTTTCAATGCATCATTTGTTGTTTCATGCCAATTTAATGGCAATCCTTCCCCCATATCCATGGTTGAGCGTGATAAAATAGCCCGAAGTCCAACTTCTTTGACCGCTTTTCCTAATGCATCTACATGATGACCGCCAGCTTCAGCCAAAGTCGTAACACCTGATTTAATAAGTTCAATACTACAAGCAAGGGCTGAAATATACGCTTCCTCCTCTGTCATACTGCTTTCATATGGCCAAATTCGTTTACGCAACCATGTTAGTAAATCCACATCATCTGCAATGCCCCTACCTAGTTGTTGTGACAAATGAACATGCGTATTGATAAGACCTGGCATAACCATTTTCCCAGTAACGTCTACTACATCGGCATCATCGTGAATGCTGTCTTTTGTAACATGCCCAACTGCTTTGATTGTATTGCCTTCAATGAGAACATCTCCGTGAACAAATACTTCTCTATTTGCATTCATTGAAATAATATATCCATTTTTTAAAAGTGTTTGTTTCATCTTTTTCCTCCAGTGATCGTTTCATAATGTTTATCTACATGATTTGTTAATGGTTTATTATTTACATTTCGTATTATATGATTTGTTTTTTCAGGTAGCAGTTTATTTAATATAACTGCTGCTAAAGCCCCAACCGCCATTCCTGAAGATAATAAATAGTGAATTATGTCTGGCATTTTTTCAATAATTTCAGCTGGTAAAAATATTGTAAACAACGTTAACATAATTGGGATGCCAATCATTAACATATTTCGTTCAGAAAACGGGATATCTTTTACCACTCGAAATCCGTTCATCATAATGACGACACAGACTAAAGCGAACACACCGTTAACAACTGGAGCCGGGATACTGGCAATAGCATTCATTATTTTAGGCATCATGCTTAATGCAATTAAAATAATTCCTCCAGCTATCACCGGATAACGGCTTTTCACACCAGTAATGGCTACTACCCCAGCATTAGAAGAATAGCCAGTAACAGATGTACCACCAAAGCAAGCGCCTATTAAACAGCCAATACCTTCTCCTAATGCTCCGCCATTTAAACGTCTATCATCAAGAGGCTGTCCAGTCACATTACTAACGGTAAACCAGGTGCCTGTTGTTTCAATCATAATAATAAAATAAAGAAAAGTCACAATCATAATCGCTTCCCATTCAAAGGTGGGGACACCGAAAGCAAAAAGATGTGGCATTGCAAACCACTTAGCTGTATACACCGATGAAAAATCCAACATACCAAAGAATGAAGCTACGACTGTGCCTATAGTTAAGGCGAGAATAACTGAAAACAATTTCACAAACTTAAAACTGATAAATGTTTCTCCTATATAAATACATACTACTAACACTCCCATACTCAAAGCAGCAATGAAAACATTCGTGCCAAAATGACCTGAAGCAGTATAAATTGATTGAATGGCGCTTGGCATTAATGCAACACCCACCACAATAATTACTGTTCCAGCAACAAGTTTCGGTATAAAAGATTGAATTATTTTACTGAATATTCGGAAAGGACAGCCTAACAAAGCAATCAATATGGCCCCAGGAATCAAGCTACCAATCATAGCGCCTAGTCCAGAGGTAGTTCCAATTGCTGCTAAAGCGCTCAATGGTATAAAAGAAGGGCCCTGCATAACAGGTAGCTTCATTGCAAACCCTGCTTGTATCACCGTAGCAATACCACAAGCTAGAAATGTCATTTGAATAAGTAATGCTGTATTTGCGACAGAAAGCGACAGAAGCCCAGCTAAAATAATAGGTGGAATAAACAAATCCATTGCTAAAACATGCTGTGAACCAATCATAAGTGACTTTAAAACTCGTGGTCTTTCTTGCTTAGATAGATGTTGATTACGCTGAAATTGGTCTTCTTCGAGTAACGATTTCATTCTTTGTTGTCCCCTTTGTCTAGTTGATTGTCCCATACAGTAGGTGTTTCTCCTATATCTCCATCTAGCATCCTCTTATTGGAACATACACGGATAGAATTAGAAAAACTTGGCTTGTCGCCAAGTCCTATGGCGAAAGGTGTAGTTTTTCTTATACTATAAACTTTTATACTTTCCTATAGTGGAACAAAGGCGCAAGCGCCCGGTTAGCAACGTAGCGACTGGAACGAATCAACGAAAGTTTTAGGAATCACGGTGAGGAACGAACCGATGATGACTTATCGTAAGGCGATTTCGTGAAGTCGCCTAGTTGCTGGGCGCTGGAGCCGGACGTGGCTAAATAACTTAGTTAGTTTATCCACAGCTGCAAAATTTTATAATTTCCTAGACCATAAAAAAAGTTCGGAATACACTGCCTTTCCATGAAAAAGCAATGTATTCCGAACTTTTAAAACGAAATAACAAAGAATAGACTATGCCATAATAGCATAAGCCATACCTTTTTCATAGTCAGTTTATTTACGGTAAACCGGTAGAAACTTGCAGGCCATATCCCCGCGATTATATGAAAGTTACGATTTAATTTGAATGGGATAAGTATAACATTCATTTCTAAAAAAACAACCCTATGTTAATTTGTTGCAAAAATCAAATATTACCTTGTTTCCCACTTATCAAACAATTAAAAAACGAACAATAAAACGTATATACTTAAAAATATTCGTTATTGACGAACTTTCAACATAGTGATAAGATAAATTCGTGTTTTTTCGACATATTTTACAGGGGGCATCCAAATGCAATTTAAACAACAATATGAAGCCATAAAACAGGTCGCTGAGGATATTTATTACCATCCTGAACTTGGATATAAAGAAAAACGTACAAAAAAACAAGTCATTGATTATTTAAAGGCAGTAAACCCTAATATTGACATTGAAAATTTTAGTTTAACTGGTTTTAAGACAAGCTTAGGAACTAAAGGAACAGATGATTTACACATTGCTTTTATCGCTGAATTAGATGCAGTCTATGCACCTACCCATATGTATGCTGATGAGCAAACAGGAGCAGCCCATAACTGCGGTCATTACTCACAAATAGCGATAGCTCTAGCACTCTATCAATATTTCTTTAAGACAAAAGCATATAAAAATTTAGATTTCAAACTAACATTCGTTTTTGTACCCGCAGAAGAATACTTAGATTTAACCTACCGTCAGCAATTGTTACAAGAAGGTCAAATTAGTCATTATGGTGGGAAACCAGAAGCTATGAAACTAGGTGTTTTTGATGACATCGACCTAAGTATATGTGTGCATGCCATTGGCGGAGAATTTTCTAAACGAACCATTGAAATTAATTGCGATTTAGCTGGTTTTTTATACAAAAAATACGCTTTTGAAGGTAAAGCTACACATGCTGGATTTGATCCATTTTCTTCTAAGAATGCGTATCATATGTCGACGCTGTTTAATACTGCAATCGGACTTAGTCGTCAACAATTAAAAGAGTCAGAGCATGTTCGAATTAATCCAATCATTATGGAATCGGATATGTCTACAAATGTTATCCCTAATCACATCGTAGTAGGAACAGACTTGCGAACCAAATCTGTAGACTATTTAAAAGAGACAGCGGAAAAATTGGACGATGCGGCGAAAGGAAGTGCCATGGCTCTACAAGGAAATGTAACGATTGATACACAAATGGGCTATTTACCATTCGTACAAGATAGGTATCTATCCACATTTGTTGAAGCAGCATTCCATAAAAACACTGAAATTGATGAAATACTAAATGGTAACTTTATTAGCGCTGCAGGGGATATAGGCGACCTTTCCTTTATAATGCCATGTATACAAATTGGCTATAGCGGCTTTACCGGAACCATCCATGGAGATGACTTTATAGATGTCGATCCTACGTTTATTTACGAGATATTTCCGAGATTTTTAGCACAAGTACTGGAACAAATGAGTGGAAGCATTGACAAAGCAAAGCTATATAAACAAAGCTATAAAGCTTATCAAGAACTAATCGCTTCCATTGTTCAAAATAACTCCAACCCAACAAAGAAATGAGGCAGAACATGAACAAAAACTTACTTTTTTTAATCGCTTTTGCATTAGTTATTATTACCATCTCCGAATTAATAGGTTTTCAAGCTATACCATTAGGACCGTTTACAATTGGACTACTTCCTTTAGTTTTTGCCATTATATTAACGATGTTCTTAGGTCTGAAATTATTTCGTAAAGGAATCATGAAAAAAATATACAGTGAAAAGAACATTCATTTTGCTAGCACATACCTGATTTTAATTATGCTCCCTTTAATGGCACGATACGGAGCGGATGTCGCACCACAAATTAGAGACATCTTGCAGGTCGGTTGGGTATTTGTTATTCAAGAACTTGGTAATTTAGGAACGGTGTTCATCGGGTTACCAGTTGCTATTTTGTTAGGTTTACGCCGAGAAGCAATTGGTGCTACGTTAGGAATTGGCCGTGAGGGAGAGCTTGCATATATTTCAGAAAAGTACACATTGGAATCTAAAGAAGGTCGGGGCGTTCTTTCCATCTACATTATTGGAACATTATTTGGGGCTATCTTTTTTAGCGTTTTTGCACCAATTTTACTCGATTTAGGAATCCAAATTGAAGCACTAGCTATGGCATCTGGTGTTGGTTCAGGCAGTATGATGAGTGCAGCATCAGCAACATTAGTCGCGCGCATCCCTGAAATGGAAAGCACCATTCTTGCATATGCTTCTGCCAGCCAACTTCTCACTAGTTTTCTTGGCACCTTTACAATGGTATTTTTAGCTGCGCCTATTCAAGCATTTATGTATAAGAAACTAGTTCGAGGTGATAAAAAATGAGTATACCAAAAAATAAATATGTCAAATATGGTCTGATCCTTCTCTTAAGTGTAGCATTAATTTTTTTTACAATGGAAATTAAATTGATAAAAAACCCTGAGTCAACGCCTATAACAACGATGACCTTTGCTGGTCTTGGTGTATTGTGGCTATTTTCAATGATTGGTATTTTCATTTCTACTATTATGCAGAAATCCTCGGTGAAATTTATTCGCAATTTCCCGATCTTAGGCTGGGTTTCGATTACCTCGCTTTTATTATGTTTACTATCCGATTTTTTTGTCCAAGCAATTCAAGCAGTTGACTTTCTTTCCATAACTACACCAATATTAACCTTTGCGGGTATATCTGTTGCAAATCGTCTTGTTGATTTACGAAATACTTCATGGAAAGTTGCAATCGTAGCCGTCTTTGTTTTTACAGGAACATATGCAGGCAGTGCCTTACTTGCACAGATTGGCTTGCATTTATCTGGAAATTAAGACCGTTTATCTTTTATAAACCGTGTAAACTTTGAATCATCGTTACACACCTACTATTTGTAACAATGCAATCTTACTAGGTTGAATGATTCCATTTAAGGGTCATAAAATCAACAAACTAGGCATTAGTTAGCAATCACTAAATAGTAAAAGCTGAACAATCCCTTTATTATTGTTCAGCTTTTTTATATTCTTCGAGTAGAATTTTTAATAAAACAGTGTTACATTTTAGAGATTGCTCAAAAAACCCCTCCGAATGACAGTCCTTCATCGGAAAAATATTAATTTACCTTTATATAATTTTTTAATATAAGTACAATACAAGATATTAATAGCGGAATATTCTAAAAAATATTGCTAATAATGCTTACCTATGTTTAAATAAACTCTAATACTACTATGTAACAATTACGATTTTTTTGAAATCATTCAAAATTTGGTTTATAGGTTTTCTAAAGCGTTAAAACAACGTAACTTGACTCATGGAAAAAATTACTGTTTCACCTCATACTAACTACAATATTCTTTAATCACCTTAGATATACTTGGGATAAGCCTTTCAATTTAAACTTTCCTATAGGATAAAATAAGTATCACAACCTTTTTTAGTAGAGGAGTATTTTATATGGAAAATCGAGAACAACTAACCAAATCCCTTAAACCTCATTGGGTATGGGCAATTGCTTTTGGTTCAGCAATTGGATGGGGAGCCTTCGTATTGCCAGTAGATTGGATGTCTATGGCTGGTCCGTTAGGAGTCATCCTCGGCTTTATCATTGGTGCCATTTTAATGATTATTATAGGAGTAAGTTACGGATTTCTTGTAGAAAAATTACCCGTCTCAGGCGGAGAGTTCACCTACGCTTATTATGGACTAGGAAGATACCATGCATTTTTATGCGGTTGGTTTCTTACATTAGGATATTTGTCTATCGTCGCTTTAAATGCATCTGCTTTAGCATTACTTGGTAAGTTTTTATTTCCAACTTTTGTGGAAACAGGATTATTATACAGCATTGCAGGTTGGGACGTATATGCTATCGAGGTTATGATTGCCTGCATAGGATTAACAATTATTGCTTGGTTAAACATACGTGGAGCAAGAATTACTGGTTTTAGCCAATTTTTATTTTGTATCATTTTACTTAGTGGCGTGTTATTGCTTACCATTACTATGTTATTCCATTCTTCTAGTTCCTTTTCCAATTTACAGCCATTGTTTAAGCCAGAAATTGGCGCTGCTTCTTCCATCTTTGCTATCGTAGCCATAGCTCCTTGGGCATTCATCGGCTTCGACAATATTCCTCAAGCGGCTGAAGAATTTCATTTCTCCCCTAAAAAAACGTTTAAAATTATTGTTCTTGCACTTGTTTGCTCTGCTTTTGTCTATTGTTTAACCATTATTGCAACTGGTGTGAGCGAACCATGGGCTAATGCTTCGCAAGTTGGCTCTGCTTGGGGAACGGGGACAATTGTAGAAAATGCTTACGGTAAGTTTGGTGTATTCTTACTAGCCATAGCACTTATTATGGGGATCTTTACTGGGTTAAATGGCTTTTATATGTCTACTAGTCGCCTACTATTTGCCATGGGCAGGGCAAAAGTTTTACCTGCTATTTTTGGTAAATTACATACCAAACACCGCACCCCACATGTTGGTATAATATTTACTTTATTATTAACAGCTGCAGCGCCATTCTTTGGACGAGAAGCCTTATTATGGGTTGTTGATATGTCAGCACTTGGTGTGACCATTGCCTACTTTTATGCATGTTTTGTTGCTTACCGAATATTTGCTTGGTCTCGTACACATATTAAAAATAACAAACAAATTGTAGCACCAAAGAGAAAATTTTTTTCCCTTTTAGGCATACTTTGTGCAATAACATTTTTTCTATTATTAGTTGTTCCTGGCTCACCTGGATTTTTAAGCACACCTTCATGGATTGCTTTGTTGGTTTGGATCCTACTTGGAATTATTTTTTTCCTTATCCGTTTTCAAGTTTATTCACGACTATCTCAACACGAACTAGATTATTCTATTTTAGGAGCGGAATATATTGAAAAACAAACAGAGCCAGCTATTGAAAAGAAATTACCCTAGTTTAGTAGTAAATAAATTATATTTTCAATTTCATCCCCGACTAAATATTATTACAACAAACAAAGGGATAATCTAAAAAATTCTAGATAAATCGGGATTAGGTGCTGTTATCTCCCGCTTTGGCCGTTTCAACTCGCACCTTCCAATTTTTGAAGTGGGAGTATACAACACCTTCTACCCAAGATAAACTTATGCAATGCGTGTTTAAAATTCTTTCGTTAATTGCTTTTTCACTTCTTCTCGTAAAGCTGTTTTTAAAAATTTACCTACAGATGTTTTTGGTAAAGCATCCATAAATAAAATGTCATCAGGCAGCCACCATTTTACAAATTGTGCTTCTAAAAATGCGTATAAATCCTGTTGACCTACAACGCTTCTATAATCATCTTTTAATACAACACAAGCAACTGGACGTTCTTGCCATTTTTCATGAGGAACGGATACAACAGCAGCCTCATACACTGCTTCGTGAGCCATTAGTGCATTTTCTAAATCTACCGATGAAATCCACTCTCCACCACTTTTTATTAAATCTTTCGTTCGATCAACAATTTTCACGAACCCTTCCTCATCAATGGTTACGACATCGCCCGTATACAGCCATCCATCAAGAAACGAATTGTCACTACGGTCATCTTTATAGTACGAGTCGGCAATCCAAGGTCCTCTGATCAGCAGCTCTCCCATTTCCCGACCATCTCTTTTTATATCTCCATTCTCATTTATAGCTTTTATTTCAATTCCTGGCACCGCCATTCCTTGTTTTGATTTTATATCTAATTTATCCATTTCTGACAGTTGTTTTTGGGAACTTTTTAATTTGGAAAATAAGGCTAACGGTGTCGTTTCAGTCATCCCATATGCATGAAAAAACGGTATTTTATGTTTCATTTCAAAGGCTTTTATCATTCCAAATGGCGCTGCAGAACCTCCGCATAATATTCCACGCAAACTATCAAGCTGGTACGTTTTCTTGTCTAATTCTTTTAATAAACCTAGCCAAATAGTAGGAACACCTGCTGTAATGGTTACTTTCTCTGTTTCTATTAATCTTGCTAAAATTTCAGGTGTTGGATAGGGACCTGGTAGAACTTGTTTAGCTCCCATCCATGTCGCTGCATGCGGCATCCCCCAAGCATTTGCATGAAACATTGGAACGACAGGCATAGAAACATCTTCTTCAGAAACAGCAGAAGTATCAGCTAGACTTAAAGCCATCGCATGAAGAACAAGACCCCTGTGCGAGTATACAACCCCTTTCGGCTTACCTGTTGTTCCTGATGTATAGCATAATTCTGCTGCTTCCTCTTCCTCCATGTCCTTTTTAAAAGCAAATGTAGCATCCCCATCTTCTAGAAACTGTTCATAATGTAAAAGAGAAGGTAATTTAGATGCAGGGACAACCTCCTCGTCTGTCATTACAATAATTGTTTCTACTGTCTCAAGCTGATCGAATATACTTTCTATCGCAGGTAAAAGCTCCTCATCGACAAGAATCACTTTATCTTCCGCATGGTTTATAATATATACGAGTTGCTCAGCTGATAAGCGAATATTAATGGTATGCAAAATCGCACCAATAGATGGAACCGCAAAATAAGCTTCTAAATGGCGATGATGATTCCAAGCGAATGTCCCAACACGATCTCCTTTTTGTATCCCTAATTCCTTTAGTGCATGAGCTAACGCTCTTACTCTGCCACCAAGTTCCTTATACGTTAAACGATGCATATATTTTTGCGTTCTTGAAATAATTTCCTTGTTGGGAAAATAATTCTCTGCACGTTCGATTAACGATGTTATTAATAAAGGGCTATCCATCATACTTGCTCCACTCCTTTTTAATGATTTGCTAAGATGATGACTCTCCTGTTTGTAGTGCTTCTCTAAGACGATATTTCAAGATTTTTCCGGACGCATTGCGAGGTATGAAATTTTCTTTAATAAATTCTGTCGGTACTTTATAGCTAGCTAAATGTTGGCGACAAAACGTTTTTAGTTTTTCTACTTCCAAACTTTGACCTTCTTTTGCTACAACAATTGCAACAACTTTTTCTCCCCATATTTCATCTGGTAATCCAATTACTGCTGCTTCTAATACATCAGGGGATTGATAAAGAACTTGCTCTACTTCTGTAGAATAAATATTTTCACCACCGGATATAATCATATCTTTCTTTCGATCAACAAGGGTAATATACCCATCTTCATCTATGATTGCTAAATCTCCAGTATAAAGCCATCCGTCTCTCAGCGTTCGTCTTGTCTCTTCGGGATTTTTATAATATTCCTTCATCACCATTTCACTTTGAATAATAAATTCACCTACTTCATAAGGTGCAGCATCCTCTCCCCATTCATTGACGACTTTGACTTCCGTACAGAGCATAGCTTTTCCACCTGCACCCATTTTTGTCTTATGTTCCTCAGGCAACAATAGAACTCCACCTGGACCAGCTTCCGTTAAACCACACATATTGTAAAATTGATCGTGCTTAAATAAGTGCATCACTTTTTTCAATAAAGCGGTTGGCATCGGTGCAGCACCATAACCGCAACGTTTTACTGAAGAAAGGTCATAAGTTTCATAATTCGACGCTTGGAGTAAGAAATTATACATGGTCGGCACGGCAAAGAAGAGAGAGATTTTATATTGTTCAATCGCTTGTAATACATGAGCGGGGTGAAAGTCTTGATGGATAATTTGCGTAGAACCTAGAAAAGTACCTGTAATCATAAATAGGTTTAATTGTGCGGAATGGAATAATGGCGCAACGTGAAGTAATTTGTCTGCAGGATCTATTTTCATCATAATGGCTGAGGTAAATGCGACATAAAGGATTCGATGGTGGTCAAATAAAGCCCCTTTTGGGTTTCCAGTTGTACCAGATGTGTATAATATTTCGGCATCATCTGATTCTGCAACTTCTACATTAGGTTCTAATACATTTTGCACACGAATATCATGTATCGTTTGTATGTTTTCATAAGCTTGATCACTGGCACAAATGCGTAACTTTATATTCGGATTATTTTCCGTAATTTGCCGAACTAAAGGGACATATGCTTCGTCAAAAAATAGAACAGAAATGTCTGCATCCTCCACAATATATTGTATTTCGCGTGCGGTTAAACGAAAGTTAATCGGTACAGCGATAGCTCCAATTTTCATAATGGCATAAAATACAATCATGAATTGATCGGAATTTTTCATTAAAACACCTATTTTTTCTCCTTTCCCTACATGATGTGTTAATAAACCGCTAGCAATCTTATTAACTTCGTCGTTGAGCTGCTTATATGTGTAGGAGTGATTTTCAAAACAAACAGCTTGCTTATCTGGAAACTGCCGCGCATTCCTAGCTAACGTCGATCCTATATTCAAATCTATCCCTCCCATTTTAATTTTGTGTAACAAAGGCTGAGAGCGCCTGTTAAGCAACGTAGCGACTGGAGCGAATCAACGAAAGTTTTACGAAGCCTGCCACTAAAACAGAGGTATGCCGACACACTAAGGCAAAGTTTTTAGTCAGCCTTTCTACTTAGCACAAACCGATGGTGACTTAACTTAGACCAATGAAGTGAATTCGCCTAGTTGCTGGACATGGCTATTCGTTAAATCGATATCCCAAAGCAACAATTTTTATACTTTCTTATTTCTTACAAAAACATACGTATTCCAACGTAAAAATGTTTCTACACTATAGGTCATTGTCAAGTTTTTTAGGACTTATCGTATAAGCAAAGTTTTCTAAAATAGCTAAAAAGATGTGTACTTTTTTGTAAGTAGAGAAGTGTAATGAACGACTTGTACTTTTCCTCCTCCCCGTTTTCGTTTAATTTTCATCTTGTAAAGCTGCTGTAGAACTATGAGCTATATATGGATCAAGCACTTCCTGATGCTCTCCATGGTTAGGGGCTAAAGAACGAATGCTTCCTGGTGTTTTAGAGAGTTTTATAGGTATGCCAATCTGCTTCACCTCCCCAACTGTAGGATGGGGGATGGATACAACCATATCTCGTGCCTTTACTTGGGCATCTTTTTCTACTTCCGAAAAATTTTGAACAGGGGATATACAAGCCTCTACACCTTCAAAAAGCTGTACCCATTCGTTTAATGATTTTTGTTGAATAACGGATTGAATTTCATACTTGACGCGATGCTGTTCAAGTAAAGGCGCGTGTTGATAAGCGATTAGCTCCCTTTTGCCAATCGTATCACAAAATACTTGCCAAAATTTCGGTTCCAATGCTCCTACCGCTAGCCATCTACCATCTTTCGTTTCATAAACTTCATAGCATGCTAATGCTCCACTTAAAGGCTGTTTTCCGCGTTCTGGTAATTCGTCTGTAGCAAAGTAATTGGGTAAGCTCGTTTGTAACCAAGCAAGAACGCCGTCCATCATCGATATATCTATGAATTGTCCTTCACCAGATGTCTTCCTCTCCCACAATGCAAGCATAATTCCTAATGCAGCAGGATAAGCACCGCCACCAATATCTGCAATTTGCGCAGCTGGTACAATTGGCTTGCCATTCTGTTCTCCTATGAGATGTAATAATCCCGCGTAGCTAAGGTAATTCAAATCATGGCCAGCTTTTGAAGCATATGGACCTGTTTGTCCATAGCCTGTAATCGAACAATAAATAATTCGCGAGTTAATCGTTTTTAATGTTTCATAATCTACGCCTAATCTTTTCATTACACCCGGTCGAAAAGATTCGAGAACAACATCTGCATCCTTGACCATGTTTAAAAAAATGGTTCGATCTGCTTCCCGTTTCAAATTTAAACAGACGCTCTTCTTGTTTCGGTTCAACGCGTGAAACATGGCACTGTCCTCATCAAGGAGAGGATAATAATTTCTAGCATAGTCACCCTTATCTTGATCTTCTACCTTAATAACCTCTGCACCAAAATCTGCAAGTAACATAGAACAATAGGGACCTGGCAATAATCGAGTCAAATCAAGTACACGGATGGCTGTAAGCGGCAAAAGAACACCTCCTTGTTTAAAATTTTACACCAAGCTTTTTTTCTATTAAGCTAAACGTTCAATAATTGTTGCATTCGCCATACCATGACCTTCGCACATGGTTTGTAATCCGTACCGTCCACCTGTACGTTCCAATTCATGTATCATAGTTGTCATTAATCTTGCCCCACTGGCTCCAAGCGGATGACCGAGCGCAATTGCACCACCATTTGGATTAAGACGTTTTGGATCTGCTCCAGTTTCATGCAACCAAGCTAAAGCTACAGAGGCAAAAGCTTCATTTACTTCAAAAACGTCGATATCGGAAATGCTTAATCGGGCTATACGTAATACTTTTTCCGTAGCAGGTATTGGTCCCGTCAGCATAAGCGTTGGGTCAGAGCCAATCACCGTACGTGCTAAGACCCGAAACTTTGGCTTTAACCCTAATTCGTTTGCTTTGTCACGAGACATTAGCAATAGCGCTGCTGCACCATCACTAATTTGACTGGAGTTGCCAGCAGTGATTTTTCCACCTTCTTGAAATGCAGCCTTTAATTCGCTTAACTTATCCAAACTTGTTTGTTCCCTCGGTCCTTCATCATACCTCAACAAATCCAATGATCCATCTGGTAAGTTTACTTCTAGTGGCATGATCTCCTTATTAAAGTAGCCCGATTTCATTGCTGCAATGGCTTTTTCATGACTTATGAGTGAAAACTCATCTAGTTGCTGGCGACTAAATCCCCATTTATCAGCAATTCGTTCTGCGGATAGCCCTTGATTAATGATTTCATATTTGGAGGTTAAATTTTCATTTATTGTAACCCCTTGCATATTGGACCCCATTGGAACACGCGTCATATTTTCCACGCCGCCGGCAATGACCACATCCATGTCTCCGCTCATAATCGCTTGAGAAGCAAAATGAACAGCTTGTTGACTCGATCCACATTGACGATCAATCGTTGTTCCAGGCACTTCAACTGGAAAATCAGCAATTAATGCAGCTTGCCTAGCAATATCAAACGCCTGCTCACCTACTTGAGACACACAACCGTAGATGACATCTTCTACTAGTCCAGGGTCAATGCCTACTCGTTCTATCAATGCTTGCAAAGGTTTTGCCGCTAAATCTTCTGCACGTTTTGCTGACAAACTCCCTTTACGCCTTCCAACTGGTGTTCTTACAGCCTCTATAATTACCGCTTCTCGCAATATATGATCATCCCTTCCATTTCTGATATATGTTATTACTGACTATTGCCTAATCCCGAGATGTAAACCCTTTCAATAAATAGATTCCATTTTCACATGCAAAAATAATCCTGTAAATATCTTTCTTCGTATATGGTGACTATTCCAATACGAACCACGGCAATTGTTATCTAACTATTCCGCATCTACTAATCCCATATTTTTGGCGATAATTAGTTTCATAATTTCATTAGAACCTGCATAAATAGATGACACAGCTACATCACGATATCTTCTTGCAATTTCAAACTCTTCCATATAACCATATCCACCATGTAATTGCATACAAATTGCTGCTACTTTCTTAGCTAAGTCTGTCGTCCACCACTTTGCCATGGACACCTC
Source organism: Virgibacillus sp. (assembly GCF_013393565.1). Classification (NCBI taxonomy): domain Bacteria; kingdom Bacillati; phylum Bacillota; class Bacilli; order Caryophanales; family Bacillaceae; genus Virgibacillus; species Virgibacillus sp. The sequence goes on along the minus strand of NZ_JABXHF010000043.1, from coordinate 12,115 downwards.
TGACACAATTTGCTCCCCAGCCATATGTTGTTCAATTAAACGATCAACAAACACATTGCCAATTTGCCACTCTGTATAAAGCTCAGCAAGTTGAAATTGTGTATGTTGAAATTCACTAATTCGCTTTCCAAATGCTTTTCGTTGTTTTACATATTCAGATGTGATTGTAATCATTTCTTTTATAGCTGCAACACTTTGCATACTTACTAATAACCGCTCCTGCTGCAACTTTTCCATCAAATAATAAAATCCTTTACCTTCTTCTCCCAGTAAATTCCCAGCTGGTACACGAGCATCTTCAAAAATTAATTCACATGTATCATTTGCGAGCTGTCCCATCTTTTTTAGCTTTTTCCCTTTTCGAAATCCTGGAGTATTAGCTTCTACAACGAGCAGGCTTATTCCTTTATAAGCAGGCTGGGCATGTAGGTTCGTTTTGCAAACGACGACCACTAAATCTGCGGAAGAACCATTTGTTATAAATGTTTTCTCTCCATTTACAATATAAGCATCCCCATCTTTTTTTGCCGTTGTTTGAATTGCTGCCAAATCAGACCCCGCCCCAGGCTCCGTCATCGCAATAGCAGAAATAATCTCTCCTTGTATCGCTTTAGGTAACCACCGTTTTTTTTGTTCTTCTGAACCATACGTATCTATATAAGGCATTACAATATCATTATGTAAGCCCAATCCTACCATTGCTGTGCCAATCCGTTCAAATTCTTCATTTAAAACAACCGAATACCTAAAGTCTGCTTCGAAACCACCATAGACTTCTTTAGCCCAAGAACATAGATAGCCTTGTTCCCCTGCTTTTTTCCAAAATGACCTTGGTATTTGCTGATTCACTTCCCAGTCAGCGAAATATGGAGCTGCTTCTTGTTCCAAAAATTTTCGTAATGAACTACGGAAAATCGCATGTTCTTCTTCTAAAAAATGTCTTTTCAAGCAAAAACCTCCTCCTAATACCGTTGAGAAAACCTAATCTAGCTTTTACTACAACTATATGTGCAATGTAGTTTTTTATAAAAACTCTCTTTTCTTCATAGATAGTCTATCTAATGCAAATCATGACAGTTTCTTCAACGACTAAGCCTACATTTTAATATTTTATATTGTATAAAGATTTCTATTTATCATTTGGGCTGCATACGTATGGCACCGTCTAATCGAATGATTTCTCCATTCAACATAGGATTTTCAATAATACTTTTTGCTAACTGTGCATATTCTTCGGGATAACCTAGCCTAGATGGAAACGGTGTCATTTCTCCTAACGCTTTTTTTGCTTTTTCAGGTAAGGAAGCAAATAACGGGGTTTCAAATAATCCAGGTGCAATCGTCATAACACGTATACCTATAGATGATAGATCTCTAGCGATCGGTAACGTCATTCCTGTTATCCCCCCTTTGGAAGCACTATAAGCCGCTTGACCAATTTGACCATCAAACGCTGCTACTGAAGCTGTATTAATAATAACTCCTCGCTCTCCATTTTCATTAACAGTATTAGCGGACATTTTTTGCGCAACAAGCCGAATGACATTAAACGTTCCAAGCAGATTTACTTCAATAACTTTTTTAAAAATTCCTAAATCATGTACCCCCTTTTTGCCTAGTGTTCTTTCTGCGGCGCCTATTCCTGCACAGTTAATAAGCATATCCACTTTTCCAAATTGATTTATCGTATTCTCTAATGCATCCTGTACACTTCTCTCATCAGTTACATTAACGTGATAATAATCTACTGCACTTCCGAGTTCTTCAGCTAGTAATGCACCATTCTTCTTTGCCAGATCAAAAATGACGGCTTTTCCACCTCCCTCTACAATTTTTCTTACTGTAGCTTCACCAAGGCCAGATGCACCACCAGTAACAACAGCAACCCCTTTTGCTATTTCCATTTAATCTCCTCCAACATGTAATTAAAATTTGCTTCTTAACAAGTAATTACTCTCCTCAAATACTATGGAAATTCCATATTCACATTCTACAATACAAATCTTTTTTAAAAATTCGGCTAATTATCTTATGGAAGAAAGACGCCATTGTCTTTCTTGCTATAAACCAAAAAAATGTATACTTTCCTATCGTGCTTATCGTCTATTCACTTTCGTTAGCAAGGACCTATTGTCACTTATTTGGTGACAACATTCGCAATAAGTAGATAGCAATATCTTCAGCAATCTCTGTCCTACTTTTTTCCCCGTCCTCAGCATACCATTGCGTTACCCAGTTCATCGAACCTAAAATTATATTTCGCACCACTTTTACATCTGTAACATCAAAGGTACCTTCATCTATTCCCTCTGTAATCATCTGATCAAAAATTTCGGCATACGTATCTCGAAGTTTAAAAATAACATCTAATTGTTTTGTATTAAATATTTGTTCTGGTTTTAACATCAATTCAAACCCAGAGCGTTCCTCCAATATATATTCAATATGAGAAATAATGGATTGATTAAACTTTTTATCGATAGGAATTTGTTTTTGTTGAATTTGTTGTACTTTCCACAAACTCCGTTCCAATAGCATAATTTGACTCTGATACAGTAATTCCTGTTTATCTTTAAAATAGTAATAAACAGTTCCTTTTGTCATTAACAGCTTAGCAGCAATTTCTTCCATTGTAATTCCATTGTATCCTTTTTCCGATAGGACACGGATGGCCATACGAATGATTTCCTCTTTTTTTTCTGCTACTTTTTTCTCTCTCAAGGACATACCGTTTCACTTCCTTCCTCACCTTATTCATTATTCTAATTATTCTTTATTTAACTGTCAAGTTAATTTTCTAAAATTTAAAACTATATTACTATCTTACATTAATTATCTAATAATTATACGCTAAAAAATTGTTTTATATGGGGGTAAATAACAAATTTTATACACTTGTTTTTATATTTTATGCTGACTAATTTAACCATTCGTCTTATAGTTGTTTAGTGAAAGCAAACATGGTTTCCTATAAAAATTTCATTTACCATTCTGTTTGTAAAAGTGGTATAATCATACTAATTTCAGTATAAGGATACACAACGATAAGGTGGTTACACATGAATATTAATCTAGCTGACAAAATGAAACATTTTCAAACATCTATTTTTAATGAACTTTCCAGCTATAAACAGAAAAAAATTAGCGAAGGGGTCAACATGATTGACTTGAGTGTAGGAAGCCCAGACCTTCCACCAGCATCATTCGTGATTGACGAACTTACAAAGCAAGTGCAAGACCCTGCACAATATGGCTATACCCTTACAGGTACGGATGAGTTACATGAAGCAATAGCAACCTATTATGGCAAACAATATCATGTACCGCTTATGCCAACACGAGAGGCTTTCATGGTCATGGGTTCCCAAGATGGTTTGGTTCACTTGCCAATGGTATTAACAAACCCTGGTGACACAATTCTTCTTCCTGATCCAGGTTATACAGCATACCATACGGGTGTAGCTTTAGCTGAAGCTGAACAATACCTCATGCCACTAAAAGCAGAAAATCATTTTCTTCCAGACCTTCATGCTATTCCAGAAGAAATTTTGCAAAAGTCAAAACTGATGATCCTTAATTTTCCGGGGAATCCTGTACCAGCTACGGCTACAAAAGCTTTTTTTGAAAAAGTAGTGGCTATTGCTAAAAAATATAACATTGCTATTTTACATGACTTTGCCTATTCAGAGCTTTACTATGACGAAAAACCAATTAGTTTTCTTTCGGTTGATGGTGCTAAAGAGGTTGGCGTAGAATTTAATTCATTCTCTAAAAGTTTCAATTTAGCTGGGTGCAGAATTGGCTATATAGTAGGGAATGAACAAATAGTAGACGGGCTAAAACGTTTGAAATCTAATTTAGATTTTGGTGTTTTTTTACCAATACAAAAAACAGCAATTTGCGCACTGGAACATGCATCTTTCTTCACACAAAAATTACGCAACGTCTATAAAGCACGTAGAGATCTTTTAGTCACTGGTTTTCATAATGCTGGATGGAAGGTTGCTTCACCGAAAGCATCCATGTTTATTTGGGCTAAAGTTCCCAAAAATTATACATCCACTGCATTCGCTTATAAACTAATGGATGAAGCAGGAATTGTTGTCGTGCCCGGGAATGCTTTTGGTCCTTCAGGAGAAGGGTATGTACGTATTGGCTTAGTACAGCCAGAAGAAGTGCTAAACGAAGCAGTGCAAAGATTACAAAAAAGTGCCTTATTTACTCCTGTCAATATGGGATAGAAATTTACACAACTTGATTTCTATGCGGTATGAGAGTAAAAAATTTCATGCTTTACGAACCTATCCAACATCGTATATGATTAAAATATACTGTAAGAAAATTTTATCATTTAAAACCTTATTAAAATCTTTGGGTAGAGGTGGGAATGTTGTTAAGGACTTTTTCAATCATTTTAAATGTGTGCGGAATAGCCATTCTAGGCTATGGTGGGTTTCAGCTTTATCATTCAAAGGTAATGGAAAGTGAGCGGATGGATGAAGCAGAATCATTTGTTTCCCATAAAATAATTTCGGATGTAGAAGATGTAGAAAAATTTAATTATGATGCGTTCAAACAAGGAGATACAGTCGGCGTTCTTTATATTCCAAAGCTTGATCGAGAATTACCAATCATTGAAGGTGTAGATGAAGACGACCTAGCTCAAGGTGTTGGTCATTATACCGGTACAGGGTTTCCAGGAGAAAACAAACAAATTTTATTATCTGGACATCGTGATACCGTGTTTAGAAATTTTGACCAATTAAAAGATGGAGATGAATTCCATGTAAAAATGAAACAGGGTACCTTTATTTATACAATGCAGGATCATAAAATTGTCGCTGCAGATGATACGACGGTTATAGATCCAGACAGAAAAAACGAAGTATTAACGATATCTACATGCTATCCTTTTTCCTACATCGGGGACGCGCCAGATCGTTATGTTATTTACGCTTACCCAACGAAATAGATTGTTTTATAGGATAACGGATGACTCATACTTGTTATTTACAAATCGTTCTAGCAAATGAAGCGAGCTACAACCTTCTTCAGAACAAACGTCCTTAGCAACGATTCTTTAAATTAAAAACACTTGGCTTGTCGCCAAGTGTTTCCTATAGAACAAAGGAATTTCCTTAACTCCAAGCACCTCATTTTATACTTTCTTATCCCTTCAACGACAAAAACTCACTGCCCCTCATTGGATGCAGTGAGTTTTTATTTTCTCGTCTTATTTACCCCAAGTTTCATAATCTAAATGCTTATATTTATCCAATAGACGTGTAGGCATCTTCAGTGCGTCTTTTCTAAACGGGGGAGCTAGCTGCGTACCATCAACCATAATGTTTAATACAGCTGGCTTTCTTTGTTGAAGTACATGATTTACAACTTCAGCAATAGCTTCTGGTTGCTCTATGGTATATCCCAATGCCCCCATTGATTTCGCTACTTCTGTAAAATCAGGTGCTTCAATATCAGACCCAATAAAGCGGTTATCATAGTAATCAACTTGATTTTTCTTCTCGGCTGCCCAAGACTTATTGTTGAATACGCAAGCAACAACTGGAATATTTTGTTCTACAGCTGTACTTACCTCATGCAAACTCATCCCCCATGCTCCATCGCCAATAATTGCAACTACTGGAGAGCTTGGTTCAGCCAATTGTGCACCTAAAGCTGCAGGATAAGCAAATCCAGTGTTTCCAAAAGTTAAAGCAGCAATATGTCGCCGTGTTTGAGTGAATTTCAAATACGCATTAGCCGTAGATGAGACGTTACCTATATCTGTTGAGATAATAGTATTCTCTGGCAAAGCTTTCGTCAGTTCAAGTAAAGCCCGACGCGGATTAATTGGCTCCCCTTCTACCATAGCAAGATCAATAAGTTCTTGCTCCCAATCTTGTTTTCGTTTACTAACTGCTGTTAATCGTTCGTCATTACTTTTTCTTTTAGGAACAGACTTCTCTAATTGTTCATAAATAGCTTCTGCAGAAGATTTCGCATCACCAATAATCCCAATTTCAACAGGATGGGTTCTAGCAATATTTCTCGGGTTAATATCAACTTGAATAATTTTAGCCTGTTTAGGAAAATAGTCGATATCATAGCAAGGCAAAGTTCCAAAAACAGACAGCCGTGTACCAATTGCTAAAACTACATCAGCTTCTTGTAATGTATACATAGCCGCCTTAGACCCCATGTAACCAATAGGACCCACTGCTAATGGGTGATCTGCAGGAAATGCATCATTATGCATATACGAAACAGCAACAGGAATAGTTAAATGCTCAGCAATTTTACTTACCACATCAACGGCATCAGCATCTACTACACCTCGTCCAGATAGGATAACTGGATTTTCAGCTTGCTGTAATAATGTGACAGCATCACTTATTGCAGCAGGGTCGCCATTTCCTCGTTTATCAACACGATATTGACGGGGAGAAAGAATTTGATCTTCTAGTTCACCGTAAAATAAGTCACGTGGGATATCATAAAGAACCGGCCCTCTTTCCGCATACGCAATTCGAAACGCTGTCCGCAAACAATCCGCTACCCTACTTTTATGAGTAACCCTAACCGTCTCTTTGGTAATGGATTGAAAAATGGATACTTGATCTGCTTCTTGAAAACCATCCCAGCCTATCGTCGGCGTCCCAGCTGACGGGGAAATAACAACCATAGGTGTATGGGCTTGGTTTGCTGCTGCAACTGATGTAACCATATTTGTAATTCCAGGACCATTTTGCCCAATGACTACACCGGCGACTCCTGACACGCGTGTATAAGCATCCGCCATATGAGCTGCGCTTTGTTCATGCCGTACTGGCAAAAATCGAATACCTGCAGTTGGAAATAAATCTAACATATCCATAAAAGCTGATCCGACAATACCATACACTTCTTTGACGTTTTCTGCAACTAACGTTTCAACAATCGCCTCACTAGGCGTCATTTTCATTTTATTACCTACTTGTTTACTTTCCGCATACTGTTGTTTTACCATAACCAATGCCTCCCTTTGATTATATCCTCTTTAGAAAAAATGGTTTATCGCAAAATCGCTATGACGAAATCTTTCGTTTTACTGATACGATTCTTCTTAATACAAAGTTCTGTAAGACTATCCTTTCATACTTAGAAATGCCAAGTTACAAAAAACTAACTGGGGAATAACAGCACATAAATCCCTTCTTCTTTCAAGTGTTCTTGAGATCCTATCCTATCATTGAGCTGCTTACGAGTAATAGCGAAAAAAAGAACCCTAATGAATGGAAAATTCAATTTATTTAACGTGAATTCATTAAACAACACCTAATCGATTTGTGGAAATATTGCCCTCTAGTGCTATAGCCATCTTTCTCAATTCATCCATAAACAATTCTGTAGTTGAAGTTAAGATCTGACCTTTTCGAAACACCAAATAGAAATGTCGGTTAAACGCAACGTTTTTTATGCTATAGGACGTTAGTAAGCCTAATTGCTTCTCTTTTAAAATTGCGTTTTTAGAAATAAAAGAAGCTCCTAACCCTGATTCTACTACCGCTTTAATTGCTTCAGTACTGCCCAATTCCATTACAATGTTCAAATCATGAAAAGAAACTCCCGCTCGTTTTAAATATTGCTCCACAACTTCACGCGTGCCAGAACCGTTTTCACGTATGATTAAAGGAATGTTTTTTAATTGATCTAACGTTATTTGCTTTTCAAGAAAAGGAAAATAATCGACTTTCGTTACTAAGCAGAGTTCATCTTCTAATATTGGATGCATCACGATGTGCTTATCATTAATTGGAGTCTCGATTAATCCTACATGTACGACCTGATCCTTTATATGATGAACAATTGAAGTTGAATTAGAAATTTTTGCTTGCATATGAATAAGTGGATACTTCTCTTTGAAACGCTTTAAAAAATGCGGTAAAATGTATTCTCCAATTGTTAAGCTACACCCTATTTTTAAATCTCCATATATTTTTTCTTCTATTTTTAAAATTTCTTTTCGAGCCAAATTGCTTAGCTGAACAATATTTCTAGCATACTTTAACAAAATTTCTCCCGATTGGGTTAACTTAACTGTTTTCGTCGTTCTTTCAAATAACTTAGTTTGTAATTCTTCTTCGAGAGCTTTTATCTGTGAGGTAATCGTCGGTTGCGTAACAAATAACTTCTTCGCAGCTTCTGAAAAACTGTTTTTCTCAGCTACTGCAATAAACGTTTGTAATCGCTCATAGTTCACGTTACGCCATCCCCCCATTTTATCTACTCTTTGTTATTACTTCAGGTTCTATAATGGAATACTTCCAGAAATATTACTACCAAAGAGATGATTAAAAACATCTGTTACCGTCTCCACTAGAAACATCAAATCTTCTTCCGTACTTGTTAATGGTGGAGCAATGATGATGACATTATTTTGGCCAGGTACCGTATCGCCATTTCGTCCAATAATTAATCCTCTGTGCTTGCAGTTTTGCAATATTTCCACCATTTTTTCATCTTCTAACGGTTCTTTTGTTACTTTATCCTTGACCATTTCCAAGCCTACCAAGAAACCAATCTGTCTCACTTCACCAACATAATCATACTTTGTTAGTCGCTGCAACGTGTTTAAGTGACTTTTAGCAAGATCGTGTACACGTTGCACTACATTTTCCCGTTCAATAATTTCAATATTTTTTAGCGCTACTGCACACGCTGCAGGATGTCCGCCATATGTGGATACATGTCGAAAATGGTTATCTTTGCCGACGTTTTTAAATGATTGATAGATTTTATCTTTTACAGCAGTTGCACCTAATGGTAAATAACCACTTGTTAATCCTTTTGCCATCGTTACGATATCAGGTTGTACCCCATTTGCATGCATAAACCCAAACATTTCTCCCGTTCTGCCAAAACCGGAAACGACTTCATCCATGATGAGCAAGACATTGTATCGATTGCAAATGTCTTGAACTCGTTCAATATACTCCATAGAGGGAATGATAACTCCACCACCAGAAATAAACGGTTCCATTATAAATGCGGCTACTGTTTCTTCTCCTTCCCAACGAATGGTATCCTCTACCAATTGCGCAGTTTTTAAATCAGACTCTTCTTTTGTACCATTAAAAATCGACCGATAAGCATATGGTGGATAGACGTGTAAAAACCCTGGAACAGCCGGATCATATTTTACACGTCTATTTGCTTGTGCAGTAGCACTTAATGCACCTAAAGTAGTCCCATGATAGCTCCGATAACGGGAGATGATTTTATATTTTTCCGGATTCCCGGTCTGTTTGTGATACTGTCTCGCAATCTTAAAAGCGGTTTCATTTGCTTCCGAACCACTATTTGAAAAAAAGCATTGGTAGTTTCCGCCTAATAAATCACTCAGCTTCGTAGCTAACTGCAATGCAGGTTGGTGACTCATCGTTAATGGAAAATAGGTTAATTTCCCCATTTGTTCTGCACATGCTTCAATAATTTCTTGCCTTCCATGCCCTAGATTTAAACACCATAAACCCGAAACACCATCCAAATAGCGATTCCCAGCCTCATCTGTAAACCAACCGCCCTCTCCTTTAACCGCAACCAACTGCTTCGCTTGCGGATCATGCCGATGCATGGCATGCCATAAGTGTGATGGCTTCTCTTCTGTAACAGAACGCATTTCCATTTTCTCCTTCATTCCCAAATCCCCCTTTTTAAAATTATACAGATACATATTCTGATAAGGCTGTAGATAATGGTATATACGGTAAATCAAAAGCGGCTGCAACTTTCTCATGTGTTATATTTCCGTAAACTGTATTCACACCATTCGCTAAGGATGCATGTAATTAAATCGTCTTGTTTAATCCTTGATTAGCTATTAACATGCCATACTGACAGGTAGTATTTGTTAAGGATAGTGTAGCTGTTCTAGCTACAAACCCAGGGATATTAGCTACTGCATAAGGCAATACATCATGTTTTTCTTATATTGGTTAAACATGTGTCGTAATAATTCAATGGATCCCCCCTTATCCACTGCTACATCAATAATTACCGATCCTTTGGACATGCCTTTTACCATCGATGACCATGACTAATAAATGTCATAGCTCCAGACGATGTAAATGCAACGCGACGTTCATTATTTTTAATCTCTTTTGGCACACGAATAATCATTCAGGCACCTCCTCATACTTTATATTTAGCTGTTTTTTACTTATTTGTTATTGCTTAAAAATGCCTTTGATGCATGTTAACTACCGTTGTACACAATGATTCATCAGGACATCCGTACCAGTTGAATGATTGTGATCACACATATTATATACAATTATCACCCTATATTTCAATTTATTATAAAAATTCAGATATTAATAATTAAAATACTATTTATAAGCATTTATTATGAGTTATTTACAAAATATCCCAAAAACGAACGACCTAATTAAACTATTGTAAGCCGACTCCAGCAAGTCTTTTCTTCCCTCCATACACTCCATGAAGTACCCGCTTATTACATGTATGCAACACAACTTAACCAAATTTGCGAGACAGCTTTATTTTAAACGCATATAAATCACTTTTATAGAAGGCTTCTTCAAATTCTATGATCTCCCCTGCTCCATTTTTTATAATTCTTTCGGCAATGAGTACATGTTTGTCTTTTTCTATACAAAGATAAGGTCGATCTTCTTCGTAAATATGACCGCTTGATATTGTTTGATCCGCCTCCGCAAATGTAATCCCTAATTCATTTTCCAGCAAATCGTATAGGGTCGCATTATTAAGATCATATTGCAGCAGTTTTTCACCAATCCATATAGGATAATAGTGACGCTCCACTCCAATAGGGATCTGATCTGCGTAACGTATTCTTTTTATAAAATATGCTTCTCTTAATCCAGTTTGCTCTTGAATATAACTTGGAGTTGTTGTTTTATAATTTGTAATTAGTTGCGCGCCAGGCTCCATCCCCATATGTTGAATTGTTTCTGTTGTACTACGCAAATTTCCAAACCAATCGTGAATTGGTTTTAAAGAAACAAATGTCCCTTTTCCATGCCTTTTTTCTACAATTCCTTCTCGTACTAATAGCGTGATAGCTTCCCTTACTGTACTCCTACTTACATTATATGTATGCATGAATTGACGTTCACTTGGTATTTGACCTTGCAATTCGCCATTTTCTACTTGCTTTTCAATTATTTCCTTCAACTGTACATGTAAAGGAACTGAATTCGTATAATCGAGCACGTAGTCTCCCCCCTCGATTTATTTATTTTATCATAACATAATTTCAGAAAAACTTGGCTTATACGATAACCGAGAAGCCTCTACGTCCTATAGGAAAAATAGAAGTTTATTTATTGCCTTTAGCTTTTAATTTTTTCTCCATGTCAAAGGAATAGTTTATTACTTCTATTTTATTTAAAAAATAGATATTAGATTTTATTAACAGAGTAAAAAGTATTGAAAATTTAATACTGTCATCTATTGGAGGTGTGTTATGATAACAATAAGAAATATGTACGTATCATGCTAGAATGGAGGGCTTATATTTGCATGAAAAATTTAAAGTCGCTGTATACAAAATCATTATATGTATTTCCTTATTTATTACAAGTTATATTAAATGTATCCCTGATTATTCTCGCTATTGTTTTATCTGTCTTACTTGTAAAGGAGCTTATTTTATTCGGAACAATTTTACTTGAAGGTGATACGACAGACTACCAACTGTTTCTTGCCAATGTATTATTATTTTTCCTATATTTTGAGTTTGTCGCTATGATTGTAAAATATTTTAAGGAAAACTATCATTTTCCCTTACGTTATTTTTTATATATTGGTATAACAGCAATGATTCGTTTGATCATTGTTGAACATGATAATGCGCTAGATACGTTATTTTATGCATTCGTTATCTTAATTTTAATTATTGGCTATTTTATTATGAATTTAACCCCTCGTGAACGACCTGAAAGCAAGTGGTTTTTTCAAAATAAGAGGTGAATGTAGCATCCTTATAGCCTTTTGAATAAAGACGATATAAAAAATGGATTGGCAAGATGACTGCCAATCCTTTACTTAATTTTTGTCTTTATCATAATGTTTTAACGCCAATTTAGTT
>NZ_JABXHF010000042.1:0-37725 GCF_013393565.1 Virgibacillus sp. | reverse complement strand
ACCAGTTCTGTTTTGGTAAGATGGGTGTAGGACATGTCAGATACACTCTCCTTAACTTTGGTTGGTTATTCGTTGAGTATATCATGACATGTCTTTTTTGGTGTCTCGCTTAATTTTACAATCTAGGTAATATAAAAAACAAAATCCGCAAAGGTGCAGTTATTTCTTGTTTAGCCTTGTAAAATGCACATTGTCCTATTCTTGAAGTGGGTGACTAATAGCACCTAGAAAAGCCTTTTTACTTATTTAGTAAAAAGGCTTTTCTATGGTGGTTTAGACGTAATTAATGACAAATGTAGAACGATCGTCTAATGGTATATAACAAGTTGTTCCAATTATCATAGGAACTAAAGAAGGGTCTGCGGTTAATGAATTTCCACCGTTAAATCAGTCTTCCTTAAATTATTTAACCAATTGTTATCCTTTTTCCCTAGTTCGAATTTCAATAGCCTCTTCAAAAGGTGGAAACGGTGATTTGTAATTTTTAATCCATTTTGAGGCATTTATATACTATAAAACAATTTTTAATTTCTTAGTGAAAAAAGTGGATTTTATTAAATAACAGGTTTAAATAAAAACAATTATGGGTAACTTACAATTAAGCGGTAAAATAAAAGTAATAAAAAAGTACAAAATCTAATAATTTCTCAAAAATCCTCTACCTTTCGCTTGACATTTGTAGTATAATCTACATATAAGGTAATTTAAACTTATTTTTATTTGATAAAACATTCAAAGTTTATAAAGGAATAAACTATTTAGAATGAGGAGTGAAGTTTTTGATGGTTACACTTTATACCTCACCAAGTTGTACATCGTGTAGGAAAGCTAAAGCATGGTTGGAAGAACACAATATCCCATTTACGGAGCGTAATATATTTTCTGAACCGTTAACATTGGATGAAATAAAGGAAATCTTGCGTATGACTGAAAATGGTACGGATGAAATTATTTCAACTCGGTCAAAAGTATTTCAAAAATTAGAAGTAAATATTGATCAACTACCAATGAAGGATCTCTTTAATTTGATTCAAAAGAACCCTGGGCTTTTAAGAAGGCCAATTATTTTAGACGAAAAACGTCTACAAGTTGGTTATAATGAAGATGAAATCCGTCGTTTTCTTCCAAGAACTGTTCGTACCTTTCAATTACGTGAAGCGCAAAAAATGGTTAACTAATCTTGAAGTAACAAGATAATAATGACAGAACACAGAGTTATATGGATAATAACTTTGAGCAAATATAAAAAACACAGACCAGACGAGTGGTGCTGTGTTTTTTACGTTGGACCTGGATATGAAGGGCTGTAAGAAACCCGTATCAAGCATTGTAATCTGTCTTGGGTTACAACAGTTTAGTGGGGATGAAGAAAATCCCACTAATAAAATTCAATTTAACTAATGTATTTGATAACGATTTTTATTTCCTAATATCGTCAAAAAAAATAGCGTGACAAATCTTTAATTATAGGTTAAAATATGTTACTAATTAAATAGGCATATATGTTTCCAAATCCCTTCTTCATATCATACAATATGATTAAGTGAATGTACCTTATTTAGAATTCGGTGAACAAATAAAGGCGAGATTCTTAATGCTGAAAACAAGGTTAAGAATGAACAAAGAAGGGTATTGTGCAAGTAAGTTACAAGTGGTGAGACTGTATCTTCCACCTACCAAAAAAAGAAGGGGGAGAAAAAAATGGAAATAGAAAGAATAAATGAGAATACAGTTAAGTTTTACATTTCATATATGGATATTGAAGATCGTGGTTTTGAACGCGAGGAGATTTGGTACAACAGAGAACGAAGCGAACAACTGTTTTGGCAAATGATGGATGAAGTGAATTTTAAAGAAGATTTTAATGTTGATGGTCCATTATGGATTCAAGTTCAAGCTTTGGAAAAGGGACTTGAAATCATTGTTACGAAGGCTCATATTTCCAAAAATGGTGATAATATTGAATTACAAACAGATGATGGAAATGCGGTAGATTTTCCGGTGGACAAGAAAATCGAAAATATGCTTGAGGACAAATTTAGCAAAGAAGATGAAGAAGATAACGAGCAATACAATGATGAGAACCTTTGGATTATTGCTAGCTTCAAAGATTTTGAAGATGTTATCCAGTTAAGTCACTATTTTATAAATGACAATTTAGGGACTGTAGAAACCTTATACCATTATAACGATACCTATTATTTATATATGGAATTTTTGGAAGATGAAATTGAAGAAGAAGAACAAGAGAACATGATTAGTAAAGTTTTTGAATTTGGTAATGATACAGATATTACGAATCATGTGCTGTCTGAATATGGAAAAATTATTTTTGAACAAAACACATTCTCGAATATTAGAGCTTATTTCCCTGCAAACATATAGGCACTCTGTATAGGGTGCCTGCGTTTTATTTATTCATATCCTCCGCCCTTCACTTTCCTTTTGTACATTCTTTCATTAAACGAGGACTTATTCCATTAGTGCTTTCGATTATAACAATGCTATCAGAATTATTTTGTTTACGAGTTACATGTTATCTTGACGCGTGATTATGATAACATCTTATATATCACTTTTAACCATCGACTTGGGATAAGTGTCCAATAAATAAGCTATCCAATATTAATAAGCAGTTGAAAATCCCGTCGCCCCTAAAGGACTGGTCTTTCTTTCAACTGCCTCTTTGTGGGGAAAGCATAAGTCTGTGTTTCTTGCACTATAGGAAAGTATAAAATTTTTTAGTTTAAGTATAAGAAGAACAAAGGCTTTTGCCATAAGACTTGCCGACAAGCCAAGTTTTTCTAACAAGGGAGGAGATTCAATTCCACGTATGGACAAAGATTTCATATGTGTAACAGACGCTTTCAACGCACCTATACATTTTCAAGCAAATAAATAAATAAGCAACAATAACATACCAACTAGACAAGGAGGTTTTTCATGCTACAAGCTATGGACAAGTATGGTAACAAAATAACATTATTTACAAATACTTACCGAGAAATAGTTAATATGAAAAAAAACGAGCAATCTTTTTTTTGCCCTATATGCAAAGGCGCCGTTTTTATACGTTCTGGTAAAAAGGTAATTCCTCATTTTGCGCACTATCCTAATCCAGATTGTCACGCAGCAGAAGAGGGAGAGGGTGTGTATCATGAACGGGGAAAAATGTTGCTTTTTAACTGGTTGACTAAACAGAATCTAGCAGTTGAATTAGAATCGTATATTAAAGAAATTAAACAACGTCCAGATTTACTTCTCCATATTGGAAAAAAGCGGATAGCAATCGAGTATCAATGTGCAACTATTTCTAGGGAACTTCTAAAAGCTCGAACAGAAGGTTATCGTTCGGTTGGCATTTACCCATTATGGATATTAGGGGCAAACCAGTTAAAACGAAAAAGCGCCCATAAATTACGAATAAATACTTTCGTTCAGTCTTTTATCCACCAGTTTTCCGCTCAGCTTTCACCACGAATTTTCTTCTTTTGTCCAGTAGCAAATCAATTCATTATTGCCCACGATATATATATGACTTCCAAACAATTAGCTGTTACCACCTTAATAAATTCCAAATTAAATCAAATTTCATTTTTAAATTTGTTTGATCATAAATTATTTACTAGCGAAAAATTGTATACGCTATGGGAGCAAGAAAAATTAATCTTTCGTACAAAACAACGTCATAAACTTTCTATTCAACAGCTTCAATGGCACAAATGGCTCTACAGCAAAAACGTATATCTTCATAACCTTCCTTCTATTATTTATCTTCCAATTCAATCCCAGCTTTTCATGAACAGGCCGCTATGGGAGTGGCAAAGTCGCTTTGTATTAGAAAAATTGGCTTTACTCCAAATTGGTGAGACGATAAACATCGCTTCTTATAAAAGAATCTCTAAGGTGAATACAACAAGTGAATTTCCTTTAACCTGTAATACATTCAATCCATTATATGAATATATGCTACTCCTCAAGCAACTGCAAATGTTTAGCCAACAGTCTGCAATCACTTTTAGGAAACAAACGGATGTTTATTTTCCTAAAACAATAGATGAAGCAATTATTGCTGATAGACATCTTCTCCACAGATTGAAACAGCAAAAAATAAGCATGTTTTTTCCAAAATAATGTATACTAAATAACAGATATTTTTTTCCTATAGAAAAAATCGTATAATCGTTCTGAAAAAGAAATATGGAACAGGAAAAAGCTATTGAAAAGCGAAAATCTTTATAGTGGGAACAATTTAATGTATCCTATTAAGGAACAATGAGGAGGTTAAGGAAATGGCAAAAGCTAATAAAGAACTACCTAAAAGAAAAGAACTCCCTGTTGAATTAACATGGAGGTTAGAGGACATTTTTGAAACGGATGAAGCATGGGAACAGGAATTAACAGATTTGCAGAAAGCTATTCCAGAAATTGAAAATTACCAAGGCACATTAGGTTCCTCAGCGAAAAACCTTTATGATGTGTTAAAGCTTCAGGATCAATTATCGGAACGGTTAGGCAAGCTCTTTACATATGCACATATGCGTTATGATCAGGATACGACAAATTCATTTTATCAGCGGATAAATGCACAAGCAGAAAACGTTATCACGGTTGCATCTAGTAAAATGAGCTATATTGTACCAGAGATTTTAGAAATTAACGAAGCTACATTAAAGCAGTTTTTGCAAGAAGAAGAAGGTTTGCAAGTTTATCAAAAAACATTGGATGAAATCACTCGTCAGCGACCGCATATTTTAAATAAGCGCGAAGAGGCCATTTTAGCTGAAGCTTCAGAGCCGTTAGGAACTGCTTCTCAGACGTTTGGTATGTTAAACAATGCAGATTTAACGTTTCCATCAATTAAGGATGAAAACGGAGAAGAAGTAGATGTTACACATGGTAGATATATTCGCTTTATGGAATCACAAGATCGTTCTGTACGGAAGGCAGCTTTTCAAGCGATGTATGAAACTTACGGTGCATTTAAAAACACATTTGCGTCGACATTGAGTGGAAATATCAAAAAAGATAACTTTGTTGCAAAAGTAAGAAATTACGAATCTGCTAGACAAGCCGCACTTGATAATAATCATATTCCGGAGAAAGTGTATGATAATTTAGTTGAAGCAGTTAATGAACGTCTTCCGTTACTGCATCGATATATTCAATTGCGTAAAAAAGTATTGGAATTAGATGAATTGCATATGTACGATATTTATACACCGCTTGTTCGTGATGTTGATATGGAAATAACCTATGAAAAAGCGCAGCAATATGTGCTTGAAGGCCTTGCTCCATTAGGAGAGGGGTATTTAAATATCGTGAAAGAAGCGTACGATAATCGATGGATTGATGTAGAAGAAAATAAAGGAAAACGCAGTGGGGCTTATTCTTCAGGTGCTTATGGAACGAATCCTTACATTTTGCTGAATTGGCAGGATAATGTAAATGATATGTTTACTTTAGCTCATGAACTAGGGCATTCTGTTCATAGCTACTATACGCGAAATAACCAACCTTATCGTTATGGAAACTACTCTATTTTTGTTGCAGAAGTTGCTTCTACATGCAATGAAGCATTGTTAAATGATTACTTATTAAAAAATCTAACAGATGAAAAACAAAAGCTATACGTATTAAATCATTTTCTAGAAGGATTTAGAGGAACTGTATTTCGTCAAACGATGTTTGCTGAGTTTGAACATATGATCCATGTAAAGCAACAGCAAGGAGAAGCTCTAACTGCAGAAAAGCTTACTGAATTGTATTATGATTTGAATAAAAAATATTATGGTGATGATGTTATTTCTGATGAAGAAATTGGTCTGGAATGGGCGCGAATCCCTCACTTCTATTACAATTATTATGTATATCAGTATGCAACAGGATATTCAGCAGCAACGGCCTTAGCGCAGCAAATTTTAACAGAAGGCGATGGAGCTGTGGAACGTTATACGGATTTTCTAAAAGCAGGTAGTAGCGAGTACCCGATTGAAGTATTGCAAAAAGCTGGCGTAGATATGAATAGTAAACAAACGATTTTGGATGCATTAGATGTGTTTGCTGAAAAACTGGAGCAATTAGAAGGTCTGCTTAAGTAATCTGTTTATCTCATTAAGATCACGGCTTGTCGCCAATTCTTATGGCGAAAGCCTCATTTTGCTTATACGATAAAGCCTAAAAACTATATGTTTTTTTATAGTGTAACAAAAAAGCAAGATGCTAAAAACATCCTGCTTTTTTGTTTATTAAAACATAGGGCATTCTAGCGTATACCTCGTCCGCGATACGTTCGTTTATAAACGAAGGAATAAATGGTTAGATAAATGGAAATAAACAATAATGGTAATGTTATATAAAGAGGCATAACTTGCATGAGCCCTAAAATATTTAAAATAAAAGCAACAGCAGTTAAAATTAAAAAAAGAATAGGTTGAACGAATGTTTTCATATAATCACCTCTCTCTACAAAATATTAACTATTTGTTTGCATTATTCCTATTTTGTTAAACTTTTATTTTACACTATAGGAAAGTATAAAGATTTTTTTGGTTCATAGTATAAGAACAACAAAGGATTTCGCCATAAGATCTCGCAAAAAGCCAAGTTTTTCTAAAAAATGTGAGGAAGATATTTGCAACGCACTTGTCTTTGTAGGGCTTGCACGGGAAACGATTTAAGAAAACGCTTTTATTATTGACATTTTTGTGAATCAATGCACATAACTATTGCATCTAAGCGTATTACTTGGTATATTTAGAATGTAAGTTAGATACAAACAAAACCCCTTTGTTTGATCATGAAACTTTCTCCCATCCCCCTTTGTTATTACAAAGAGAAAAGAAGGATATGCGCTGCCCCGCATATCCTTCTTTCTTTGTATAAAAATTTATAAAATTAGGTGCAAGATTGGTGGTAAGCGAAGTTTATCTATAAAATTTTTTACATGATAGGGAAAGTATTTGGTTTATACTATAGGGGGAAGGACGACTGTTCTCAGAGTAAAAAAATAAAAGCCCTATAATAAGGCTTTTTTGCACTATAGAAAAGTATAAGATTTTTTTGGTTTATAGTATAAGAGAAACTACAGTTTTCGTCATAAAGATTTTGTGATAGCCAATTTTTGCTAAATAGTCATGCAATAAGTGTGACATGCAATGCGGAAAAAGGACTATTCTTGGTAGACCCAAAAATTCCCATGTTTCACTGGTATACATTTGACCTTTTGTCTTAATTGCAATTTTTTCATTTCTCGCTCTGTTTTAGCCTGTGACCAGTCATAAACGACTGCAATTTCTGTGGTGCTTACGGTTTTGTAGTAAGAAAGGAAATCTTCCAACATCGGTTTTTCAGAAGGAATTGCTTGTTTTTGCAATATTTCTCTTAGAACACGTAAATAAATATCATATGGATAAAGTCCAGAAATTTTAATTCCTTGTTCTTCTGTAAATTGATTAAAAAAAACAATCGTTGGAATATATTCAACTTGCATTTCTTGTGTTAGCTTTACGTCTGATTGAAGTGCTTTTTTTGCTGACTTGGAATAAAGATCAGATATAAACTCATTCACATCTAAATTAGCTTCCTCTGCACAGGTTAAAAGAGCAGACTCTTTCGAAATATCTTGTTTATATAAGAATGCATTTCACGAATTTTACGTAAAAACATTTTTCCAGCTTTTTTTCCTTGTAATTCTGCCGATTTAATAGCTAAAGAAGCAATCCATGGACTGGAGACAGGATTCTCTTCCCATAGATCTCCATCACAGCACATGCCAGTCCGTTTTGCTGTTTTTTCCCACAATTCCTTTATGTTACGTGGACGTTCAAAAGATTCTTGGTTTAATAAATTTAAATAACCACTAATGATTGGACGAATAGTGAAAAAACGTCCATATTCTGTAGAAAGTTTCTTTAAAAAAGGTTCAAGCGCCCAACATTCAGGACATAATGGGTCGATAAAGACGTAGATTTCTATAGGTTTCTGAACAAAATCAAAATAGCTATATTTTTCCGATGTGTTTTGATACAAGGAATCTGCTCCAGAATATTCCCAACTCACACCGATTCTCCTTTCTCCTAATCTGGCGTGTTCATCATGTGGTTTGCAGTTAAGGTTAGTTTTTCAAATATAGCTGTACGATATGGTTCTTCGATTTCTGCTTCGATAAGCGCATTTGCCATACATGTAAGCCAAGCATCCTTTCGTGTTGGTGTAATTGCAAAAGGTAAATGTCTTCTGCGTAACATTGGATGGCCTCTTTCTTCTGCGTACAAAGGCGGTCCGCCAAAAAATTGCGTGAGGAACAATTTCTGTTTATGAATCGTTTCTGTTAAATCTTCTGGAAATATAGGAATTAAATCGGGATGCTTGCTCACTCTTGTATAGAAAGCTTCGACAAGCTTTTCTACAACAGGTAATCCGCCAATTGCTTCAAAGATAGAATTTGTCTGGTTCCTCATGTGTACTCCCCTTACCAGTTTCTATATATTGTAGCAACGGAAGGCTTGTTGGGCAAATAATCTGATTATCCAAGCTCTAAAAATAGTAAAAACAATAATAATAGAGAAGTTGATTGTATTTAGTTACTTTTAAAAAACCGCTCAATTTTATTTGGTGTATGGCGTTTTGGGATTGAAAACTTATTTAATACATGGTTGAAAAAAATATGCCCTGATTCATAAGATGTTGCTTCTAATTCCAGTTCGTAGTCTGATATTCCGTTATACTTACTGAAGTCTAAAACAAGAAGAACATCTTGAAATTGAAATTCTCTTCGTTCAGTAGTTAAACTACCAAGGCACATGAGGGAACCAATGTCTACACCTAGTTCATTTAACTGTTTTGCAGTTTCATCTTTTGCAACCATTTTTCCCTGCATACACGCTTCCGCTTCTTTCCTTGTTAGCTTATCATGTGTCTCTAATAAACCATTAGGATGCGGTTGTTTTAACGTTAGTTGATATTGGTTGTCTTTTTGCCTGATACGTAATGCACTTCCTAATCCTTGCAAAGTGCGATCCTTTGTTTCAAAATAATAATTGGTTTGAGTCACAGCTTCGTTAGGGAATGGAAGTTCGGTTAACAATGTATGATACTCATCGGAAGTTAATAAATTTTTAAATTCAATTTCTATTTCTTGTGTCATGCCTGTCCCCCTCTTGTAATAACCAAGTTCTGCTATCATTGATTATCGCTAATCTGAAATGAATTTGCAAAGATTATTGTCTTCTATTTTATGGTACAATAGTAGAGTCTTGACGTAACGTATTGTAAACTATATAACTTGATTTTAACTTATCAGGTGGTGTTTAATGTGAAATGGCAATCTATACTTGCGCCATATGCCCAAGTTGTAGAAGAATTAAAAGTTAAATTAAAAGGAATACGTAAGCAATTTGAATACGAGTCTGAACATTCACCAATAGAATTTATAACTGGTCGTGTGAAGCCAGTCCCAAGCATTATAGAAAAAGCCGAAAACCGAAAAATCCCATTAGAGCATATAGAAAGTGAAATTCAAGATATTGCTGGAGTAAGAGTTGTTTGTCAATTTGTGGATGACATATACACCGTAGTAGAAATGATCCGTGCAAGAAATGATTTAACAATCGTTGAAGAAAAAGATTACGTTTCTCAGAAAAAAGAAAGTGGCTACCGCTCCTATCACCTCATTATTGAATACCCAGTAGAAACCGTGTCTGGGATGAAAAAACTGTTAGCAGAAATTCAAATTCGAACGTTAGCAATGAACTTTTGGGCGACAAATGAGCATTCTCTAAACTATAAATATAGAGGTAGTATACCAGCAAATATAAAAGTACGATTACAAAACGCTGCAGAAGCTGCTTTTAAGCTAGACGAAGAAATGTCAAAAATCAAACATGAAGTTCAAGAAGCTCAAAAGATGTTTCATCGAAAATAGTCTAGTTAAGGTAACGTTTTGAACAACCCCTTAGTAGAACTGCATTCATCTTTTCATCTTCTAAACTGAAAATGTTTTAACCTAACAAAATTCTTTTATAGATAACTTTTTCATACAAAACGCTTTCGAGTTATAAAAACTCATAGCTTCCGTATCTAGCACAATAATTTTCTAACATAGAGAAATGAAAGGAGGAGGCAATCATGAAATTTGCTATCGTATCTAAAGGCGATGAGCGTTCTGAACAAATAAAGTCAACAATAAAGCAATATTTAACGGATTTTCAATTAGAATATAATCAAAATGAGCCTGATTTAGTCATATCTGTTGGTGGGGATGGTACATTTTTAGAAGCTTTTCACACTTATTTACAGCGGTTAAATGAAACAGCGTTTATTGGAATACATACTGGTCATCTGGGGTTTTATGCTGACTGGGTTCCGGATGAAGTAGAGAAGCTAATCATAGAGATTGCGAAAACGCCATTTCAAATTGTTGAATATCCGTTATTAGAAGTGATTATTCGAGGAAAATCAGGAGGAATTGAAGATCGTTTTTTAGCTTTAAACGAAGCTACAATTAAAACAGCTGATGGTTCTGTTGTGTTTGATGTTGAAATTAAAGGTGAACATTTTGAAACATTTCGTGGTGATGGTTTATGTATCTCCACACCGTCGGGTAGTACGGCATATAATAAAGCACTAGGCGGTGGCATTATTCACCCTTCTATTGATGCCATTCAATTAACCGAGATGGCTTCAATTAATAATCGAGTTTTTCGGACCATCGGATCACCACTCATCTTACCAAAGCACCACACATGTTTATTGAAGCCAGTTGTTGATCGAAGTTTTCTTATAGCGATTGATCATTTTACTACAAACTATGCTAATGTGAAATCAATTCAATGTCGTGTTGCTGAAGAACGTATTCGCTTTGCTCGTTTTCGCCAATTTCCTTTTTGGAAAAGAGTACGTGAATCATTTATTGCAGATGAAAATAACAGATAACAGGAAAGTGAATATCATGAAATGGATTATTGAGAAACAGCATGAAGGAATGCTTCTTCGTGATTACATTCGCCAAGTTCAAGGGGTATCTAGACGAATTTTAAAAGCAATTAAATTTGAGGGCGGTCTCATTTTAGTAAATGATGTTGAGCAATCCGTTCGTTATGTATTAAAAGAAGGAGACGAAGTGGAAATTAAATTGCCGATAGAAAAAAAGGGGAATTTTATGGTTCCAGGAGAAGTCCCCCTTTCGATTATCTATGAAGACAAAGATATTATTGTACTCGATAAACAGGCAGGCGTAGCAGTTCTTCCATCTTATCATTATCCTAAAGGTACGATAGCTAATGGGTTACTAGCCCATTATGAGCAGCAAAATAGTGCTTCTACGGTTCATATCGTGACAAGGCTAGATAAGGATACTTCTGGACTAATGCTAGTTGCTAAGCATCGATACAGCCACTCCGTTTTATCCACATCTCAGCAAGCGGGTGAATTAAAGCGAAAATACCAAGCGATTGTAGATGGGGCTTTAAGCAAGACTTCGGGTACAATCGATGCGCCAATCGGGAGAAAAGAAGATTCCATTATTGAACGGGAAATACGAGAAAATGGAAAACGAGCCGTTACCCATTATCGTGTAGAACGTAATTTAACAGGCTGCTCTTTTGTTACTGTTCAGTTAGAAACAGGCAGAACGCATCAAATTCGTGTTCATTTTTCTAGTATAGGACACCCGCTTTATGGCGATTCATTATACGGAGGTGATGTTAGCGTCATACAGCGTCAAGCTTTGCACTGCTATGCGTTAACATTTCCGCATCCCATTACAAAACAAACATTGCGTTTTTCAGTAAATTTGCCATTGGATATGGTTAATGCGCTTCGTAAGTTGCAAACTTCTCTTTGACAAATGGCTGTTTGGAAGAAACAGCCGTTATCTTTTCCTCAGGGAGAGAAAACGCAGTCAATTGATTTCCGAATACACAGCCAGTGTCAATGTTGACTGTTTTATTTAAGAATCTTGGCTGCAACACGGGTGTATGGCCATAAATTATCCATTTATCTCCTTGATAATATGCCGCCCAATCACGACGTACCGGTCTTCCATCAGCATGAAATTCACCAGTTGTATCTCCATATAAAACAAATGATGTTACTTTTTTATTGGCTCTTCCAACGTAGCTTTCTTTGATACCTGCATGCGCAATAATTGCATTACATTCTGGAATTTGCAAATATAATGGTGCTTGCTCATATAACGTCATGAATCGCTGGCGAATAATAGCTTGCTCTTCTTTAGAGCAACGCTTATACTCGGCAACGGTTGTTTCCAAACCATGTCGTAACTGTACTTTATTACCTAAAAAATAACGATATAATTTATTACAGTGGTTTCCGGGAACGTATCGTGCTTTTTTATGGGTAATAACCATATGGTATACAAGTGTAATTACGTTTAGGGAATGTGGCCCCCGGTCGGTTATATCACCTACAAATACTGGCACACGCTGTTGTGGGTGAATATAAATAATTTGTTCTTTTTTGTAGCCTAATTTGGAAAATAATTGCTCTAATTCTTCGAAGCAACCGTGAACATCACCAATTACGTCTATTTTCATAGAAACACTCCTTGATTTGTTGTCTGTTTTTGGATATGATATGTGCGTGATTAAACAACATGGATGGTATTAGTTGCTCTATATTATAGACAACCCTTGCCACTCATCCAAGTAAAAGGGTTTACCTGCTTTAAAAAGCGTAATGGAATAGGGTAGAAGGAAGTGATTGTATGGAAACCAACCATCGTTATGACAAAGATTATGAAAAGCAGTATGAACAGCATTGGAAAAAATTACAACAGCAATTAAAACGAGAAAATATGGAAGGGTTTCGCAACGAATTCCTTGATATGCATTCCTATGACCAAGCTATGTTTTTCATTGAACAGAAAAAATCAATTCGTTTACAAATCTATACTTATTTATCTCCAGAAGAGATTGCAGATATTATGGAGAGTATCGATGAAGAGGAACAGACTCGTGATTTAATTAGTGAAATGGATCCTCGCTTTGCGTCTATGGTGCTAGCGGAAATGTCCGCAGATAACGCTGTCGATATTTTGAACGAAATGGATAAAGATCATATTGCTAGCTTTTTAACAATTATGGATACATCCGCAGCAGATGAGATAAAGCACTTATTACATTATGAAGAAAAAACTGCCGGAAGTATTATGACAACAGAATTTATCGCTACTTATAAAACAAACACTGCCAAGCAGACGATGCAACAATTAAAGGAGCAAGCGCCTGATGCAGAAACAATTTATTATTTATATGTATTAGATGAAGATAAGCGTTTAGTCGGTGTGTTATCTTTAAGAGATTTAATTGTAGCACCAGAAGATACAAAAATAGAAAGTATCATGATGGAAAAAGTCGTCGCCGTATCAGCTGGAAAAGACCAAGAAGAAATTGCTCAAATGATGCGAGACTATGATTTCTTGGCATTACCGGTTGTTGATTTTCAAGATCATTTATTAGGAATTATTACTGTTGATGACATTATGGATGTTATGGAAGAAGAAGCAAGCGATGATTATTCGAAGCTTGCAGGGGTATCAGATATCGATAAACCTAATGATACAGCATTAATTTCCGTGAAAAAACGTTTACCTTGGCTAGTCATTTTATTGTTTTTAGGAATGTTTACTGCAAGCCTCATTGGTCGATTTGAAGAAACATTAAATCAAGTAGCAGTCTTGGCTATTTTTATACCTTTAATTGCTGGAATGGCAGGTAATACTGGCACACAAGCATTAGCTGTTGCAGTTCGAGGTTTGGCAAGTGGAGATTATGGCAAGCAAGGGAAAATGAAACTAGTCTTACGGGAAGCAAGTACAGGCATTATCAATGGGGTTATTTGTGGCCTGCTTATTACCCTAGTAATTTATGTATGGAAACATGAGATTTATTTAGGAGTGCTTGTAGGGATTTCCATAGCTGCAACTTTATTTGTAGCTACAATTACAGGTGCATTAGTACCTATTTTTATGGATCGATTAAAAATTGATCCTGCTGTTGCTTCAGGTCCATTTATTACAACAATTAATGATATCATTTCTATTCTCATTTATTTTAGTATGGCAACACTATTTATGAAGTATTTAATCTAGAACATAAAATGCTTTTTGTACTATGAGGCTAATAATATAGCATAATATTTAGGAGTTATCATGTAAGCAAAAACTCTTGTCATAAGACGTAATTACCAGCTTGTAGAGAAAACTCATTGTTTTTCTGCAAGCTTTTTTTTCTGTCTAATAAATTATAAAATGAGGTGCTTGTGAATAAGGGAATAACCGAATAGTCACATCCAGCTTGATTGCCCAGCACGAGGCGACTTCACGAAATCTCCTTTGATAAGCCATCATCGGTTCATCCTAAAAGGAAGGACGACTAAAAGCGGGAGAGCCGGGTCTTTGTTCCGCTAGAGGGAAATATAAGCCTTTTTTGGTTTATAGTATAAGATTTTAGGCTTTATCGTATAAGTAAAACAACGCTTTTTTTCTACAGAAATTTTGCAATAGCCAAATATTTCTAAATCATAAACCTTTTCTCAGATACAGAAAATGAACAACACATTTTTCTGGGCATTTTCATATAATGAAGAGAAAGGAAGGGGGAAGTAAGAATGGGGAAGAAGTATGCAAAAAAACCATTACTTTTCATCCATCAACCGAATGAAGGGCAAATGCATGTCCCAATGCAGCATATGTATGTAACTCCGAAAAAGGAGCAAAATGAAACATCAACAAATGGCGGGGAGGAAAAAAAGGGGATGAGGCATCCATCTTTTAACAAAAATTATAATAGTAAAGAAGAATATGGGCACGAAGAAAAATTGAAGCAAAATCAAACGGAGGAAAAGCAAAAATTTAAAGACATGTCGATCGAAGAAAAAGTAGATTATTTTATTAATTCCCCTAGCTACGCTCCAAAGCTAAAATGTGAAATTAAAACGGATCAACGAACATATCGTGGTGTCATTACTGGAGCTGAAGGGAACGATGTATACATTCGAGTCGGTAATCGTTCCGCCAGTACAAAAGTAAGTTTGGATGATATTAAGCATATTAAGCTTTTGGGGTTTTAAAAATACAGGTGGGGCTACTTCATAGTCCCACTTGCCATGTATTACATACAATGGATGTAAGTTGAACACTGAGACCTTTATCGTCTCAGTGTTCATTTGGAAATTAGTTTAAAGCATTAATTGCTGGAAGACATGTTACATGGCAGAAGCAGTTTAGGTCTACTGTAATACAAATGCCTGTAGCACGTAAAGGTTTTGTGTCTTGTTCTACTGGGTTGTCAGGATTTTCTTTATCATCACGAGGATCTCTTAATAATTCAATTACTGCACAGCAATCATTGGTTACTTTCTTCACTCTAAAATAGAAACTTGCAACAATATCACCGATATTACTTGGATGAGCTCCAAAACCTTTAAATGGCTTACAAGTTCCTTTGCAGTACAAAATCACTGGAACTGTATCAAGTCCGTTGCCTTGATCTGTCTCCCCCAGAAGATCGTTGATTGATTGTTCACAGCTGGAATCACAGCAATTTTCTATAACGTCATTTTGTGCATCAGCGATTTCTTTTAAAATATCGCATACACAATTTCCTGTATCAAAATCTTTTCCACAGCCCATGAATGATTTCTCCTTTCGACTTTTGATTGACTCATTTGTCCTTACTAGGATATGTACGGATGTATAGATTGTGTGGGCATTACCACCAATTATGCGTAGAGAAATTAAACGCTTCGTTTATCTCAGGTATAAGGTGTTGAAAGACTCCTACTTTAAGAATGACAAATAATGAATTGAACAAGCCAAAGGGAGAGATAAAAGTATTAAAATCCATAGTTACAAATTGCTATATAATGTTCAATGGTTTATCCTGCAAAGCAAAACGGAATCTTTGGAGGAGTGGGTTTCTAATGAATCGTTTTTTATCACTATAGAAAAGTATAATATTTTTGGTTTATGATATAAAAAACAAAGGCTTTCTCCATAAGACTTGGCGACAAGCCAAGTTTTTCTAAAAAGCGGGCGAATGTCTATACTGATTTTCAAAATGAAACATAGACTAATAACGATTATATTGAAGAGGAGTGAACAAAATGTCGGAAAGAAAAAAGCAAGTAATTCATGTGAAGGATCTCGTCATTAAAGCAGATAACGTTTTTATTGAACCTCAGCGACCACCCCGTCCACCGCACAGAAGAGATCCTTTTGCTTCAAGAAGACGTCCTTTCGATGAAAATGAAAAAGAGGATCACGAAAAAGAAGATTCTTATGACAGAGAAGATGA
Organism: Virgibacillus sp.; assembly: GCF_013393565.1. NCBI lineage: Bacteria > Bacillati > Bacillota > Bacilli > Caryophanales > Bacillaceae > Virgibacillus > Virgibacillus sp. The sequence continues at coordinate 21,406 of NZ_JABXHF010000042.1, read as the reverse complement.
TGAACATAGAGAAGATGAGCGTAGATCGCCATTTTCTTGGCTTTGATTAAATAAATCCTTAATTAGATAATTTTGGTTACTAGTGTAAGATGCACCTATTACGACAATATTGCCAGAAGAAAAAACAATACAATTGGCATCGTCGGAGGTAAAAAGTATGCGTTTTATTGAACCTAAATGGTTATACAATATGGATATTATTGATAAGCATTTGCAGAAAAATGAAAATTGGCTTCAATATCCAGATAAAAAAGCGGAACAATGGGAAATGGAGATAGGTAATTGGAATGAAGCTTTTTTAAAGCAAATGGCTCAAATCGAAAATGCTTTATTAGAAATTGGAGCTAAATTAGAAGAGTAAAAATGCATGGATTATTTTGAAATAGGGTATATAATAGTAGAAAGATAAAAAAAGCTTTCCATATCTATAAAGGAGTGGTGGTACATGGGATATATATTGCCAATAAAGCAATACCAATATCAGCAATATCACCAAAGAATAAGCGTAAAGAAACAGGATACAATGCCAGTTCAACGACCATTTAAAAGCGTACTTGATCGCAGGCATCAACAATTATCCAAACAATATGAACGACTCCATGTAGCTGGATATGATCGGTATGTGTTAACAAACCAAGAAGCTTTGGTATCATCGAAGTTTCGTGGAATGTATAAAAAAGGAGATCGGTTCAGCGTAGAGGTATGATAAGTTTTTTGACTTACTATTGAATATGATGAGAAGTAATCCTAATTACTTCTCATCATATTTTTTATGCTCTCTATTCACATAAGGAAGAATAAATAACCCTTCGCCTTTTTTATATTCGGCATAAAAAACATCGCTTATATGTTTATATTGTTGTTCTTCTAATTGGTCCATTAACCATTCCTCCGTCAAATTTTTCTCTTTTAAATTGTCATAGATAATTTCTCCATCATTGATTAGCGTAGTGGCTAAATACGTTTTCTCAGTTGAAACTTGAAGCTCTTGCTTATTCGGTGTTTGATAGGCAGGCTTTAGAATAACAGATACGGTTCCGTTTGTTTCCATAAAAGCAAATTCTACTTCTCGTATTGAAAAAACATCTTTAGCCCGTAAGAGGCTTTGTAATTGATTAATATCCAAATTATTTTTTTTCATTACATCTCTAATTAACTTGCCACGATAAATAATAAAATCGGGTGCTCCTTCTAACAAGCTGCGCGTACGTTTGAATTTTTGTGTAGTTATCTCTGTTATATATAGCAAACTTCCCCAAAGAATAATCACAAAGGCTATTTCAATGACACCTGCTTCTTTGTCGAATAAAGCATTTCCTACTAATTCTCCGAGAATTAAAGCAGATATGAAGTCAAACGGCGTTAATTGAGTAATTTGTGTTTTCCCTAATAATTTTGTGAGCAAGAACAAGGCGAAAAATCCGAAAATGGTATCTATGAGCATTAGCCAATAGTGATTCAAATGAATGACCTCCTTGAAGCAAATCAGTTTTAGGTTTACCTGATGGAGGGAATTCATTCACATAAATATTAGAAAAACATGGCTTATACTATAAACCTTATAACTTTATACTTTCCTATAGTAAGAACAAAGGCGCAAGCGCCCGGTTAGCAACGTAGCGAGTGGATGAAGCAACTAAAGTTTTATGGATCATGGTGAGCCGGTGTTGACGAATCAATGATGACTTATCGTAGGGCGATTCGTGAAGTCGCCTAGTTGCTGGGCGCTGGAGCCGGACGTGGCTAAATAACTTAGTAAGTTTATCCACAGATGCAAAATTTTGTAATTTCCTAGACCGAAATAAAACAGAAGCAGGATAAAAGTGCCTGCTTCTGTTGAAAAAGGAAATGTAAGAATAGGAAACTTTTGGGATTGCAGCATAGCAAAACTACAACTTGTGTGAATAAGCCAAATTTTAGATGAATGTTCAAGATAACTGTTTTACCATTGTAACATGAGGTATACCAGCATCTAGAAACTCATCAGATACAGTCTCATACCCTAATTGCTGGTAAAATTTCTCAGCATGGGTTTGCCCATTTAACTTTGCTTTTTGATAGTCATTTTCAAGAATGGCCTGTTCCATATGGTGAATTAATTGTTTTCCAATAGATTTTCCACGATATTCTTTTAATACACAAATTCTTTCAAGTTTCCCGTAAGACTCTACAAAACGGAGACGGCTAGTAGCAATAGGAATTTCGCCATCGTAAGCTATGAAGTGGATTGCTTCGTCATCATATTTATCCATTTCTTCTTCAGGTGATACATTTTGTTCCTGAATAAAGACGACTGTACGGATATGATAGGCGTCATCCTGTTCTTTATGTGTTGTGACTTCTTTTATAATCATACGTACTCCTTTCCAAACACAAATGTTTCGTAAACGGTCCAAGACCCATTTTCTAGCTGATACATTAATTGGAAACGATCAATTTGGTCTTCTAGTTGGGTTTTCTTCATGCTTAAACTGCTATATACATCGGAGTATTCATCATCTGGAAGCTTTTGAGCAATCGTTATATGTGGTACAAAAGCATACTCGTGATTATCAGGAAATTTACCTGCATGCATTCTCTCGTATAAGTCAACGAGCTCTTGCCTTGGTTCGACTTTAAAATAGATGGTGTTCGTTATCGGAGCGAAAGTACTAACTTTGTTCATATAAATGGTAAAAGGATCTATTTCATTAGCAATATGTTTTAATTCAATAATTAATTCATTAATCAGTTGATCATCTGCTTCAAAAGATTCCTTCAACGTAATGTGCGGAGGAATTAAAGCGTAGTGTGGATCATACCTTTTTCGATAAGAGTTTGCTTCATCTTGAATTTCCTTTGTTGGAAAAATAACAATACCATATTTCATCTCATAAAACCTCCTAGTAGAATCAATGATTTATGCCTAATTCATTCAACCCTGTGCAATGATTTTACCTTAACCTTTATTATATCAAATATACTAATTAAATAAGAGAGTATTTTGTACTATCTGAAAAATATTATGGAAACATGGAAGTAAGGGTGCGCTTCATATCCTGTTGCCAATACTTCCATGTATGTTCTCCAGCCTCTAATTCGTAATAATCATAACTGGAGGCGGTACTTTGTAAAATGTCATGAAGCTTTCGATTAGGTGTTAGGAAGTCCATCCTTTCGCCATTGGTCATCTGTACATCTGTTTCAGCTTTTCCGATTGTATGGTAAATGGCAACCCGATCCAAGTTTTTGGCTGTTTTTACTGCATTTAAAACGGTTTCGTTTACAAAAGGAGATTGCATGATGACTTTTCCAAACGTATTTGGATAACGAATGGCAGTCATAAGGGCAAGCGTTCCTGCTAAAGAGTCGCCTAATAAGGCTCTAGATTGCCCCATGTAATAAGTAGGAAATAAATGATCTAAAAAAGGTACAACCTCATGTCCTAGAAATTTTATATAGGCTTCATTTTGTTTACCGTCCGGATGATACTTTTCACGGCGGTCAAACTTATCTTTGTATTGAATGCCAACAAATATCGTATTGGTAATTTCTTGATTATCATGTAGCTTATCACTTAAAGTAGCTACTCTTCCAAGCTGATAATAATCATTGCCATCTTGCATAATGCAAAGTTGATATTTGTATAATGGAGAGAAATCTTCTGGTTGATAAATTGTTAATGTCATATTTTCTTGTAAGTACTTGCTATTGATTTGTTTCTCAATCATAGAACCTTTTCTTCCCAAGTTTTTCACTCCTTTTACTCGAATATAAATGTGCCTTATACTTTCACATTGGATTTAAAAAACCTGACAAATGCAAGGTCCTGATTTCACATGTGTAAAGTTTGTAGGGATAAAAGGCATGGGTATGAATTAAAGCTCTTCCCTTACCTGCCCTTTATTTAAATGATAATACTGTCCTTGCATGGCAAACAGTTCCTCATGGCTACCTTGTTCTTTGATTTCCCCATTTTCTAGCATAATAATCTTATCGGCTTCTTTAATTGTGTTCAGTCGATGAGCAATGACGAAACTCGTTCTCCCATTCATTAACCGTTTTAAAGCATCTTGGATCTTAAGCTCTGTTATAGTGTCAATATTACTTGTCGCCTCATCAAGAATCAAGATTTTCGGTTTCGCTAATAGTGCGCGTGCAATCGTCAGTAATTGCTTTTGTCCTTGACTAATGCCGCTTCCTTCTTGGTCAAGCATTGTGTCATATGCATTCGGTAGGAGTTGAATAAATGCATGCGCATTAGCATCTTTTGCAGCTTGAATGACTTCATCATCCGTCGCATCTAGACGTCCATATCTAATGTTTTCACGAATAGTTGCTCTGAATAAAAAGGCATCTTGTAAAACAAATGCCATATGCTGTCTTAAACTCGAACGTTGAATGGTTTTTAATGGTATGCCATCCAAATATATTTCCCCTGCATCGTAATTATAAAATCTAGAGATTAAATTAATTATGGTTGTTTTTCCTGCACCTGTATGCCCGACAAAAGCAATTGTTTCACCTGGTTTTGCTTCAAAGCTAATATTCTTTAAAATATAGCTATTTTCATATCCAAAAGAAACTTTATTAAAAACGAAATGTCCATTTGTAGTGGTAAGCTTTTGAGCCGTCTTTTCATCTGCTTCTTCCTGTTCTTTATCCAATACACGAAATACACGTTCGGCACCTGCTACAGCAGATAATAATATATTAAATTGATTGGACAATTCATTTAACGGTCGTGTAAATTGTCTAGCATATTCTGTGAATATTACAATAACTCCTACTGTTACAACATTATTTATAGCTAAAATACCTCCTGCTAATGCGATGAGTCCAAAGCTTAAAAAATTGAGCATGTTCATTACTTTGGGGATAAACCCAGAAATGGTCAGAGCCCAAAACCCTGCATGATTTAATTGCTTATTACGTGTTTCAAATTCTTTTATAACACGCTTTTCTTGAGAAAAAGCTTTGACAATATGCTGACCAGATAAAATTTCTTCAACATAGCCATTCACTTCGCCTAAATTTTTCTGCTGTAATTTATATAAAGGGCCTGTTCGCTTTGTTATCCAGCGAATGGCAAGAAACATAATTGGTACTATTACCATAGTAATAGCTGTTAGTATCGGGCTAAGATAGAGCATAACACCTATCGTTCCTGTTAGAGTTAGAACGCTCGAAAATATTTGGATAACGGATTGATTCAACGTGTTATTCACATTGTCAATATCGTTTGTAATCCGACTCATTAATTCCCCGTGTTGTCGCTTATCAAAATAAGCAATTGGCAACCGATGAAATTGATAAAACAAGTGTTTTCTTAGCGCGAAAACGGTGTTTTGGGCAATGCCAATCATCCAAAAATTTTGCAGGAAAATGGCTAAAGCATGAAAGAGATAGATGACTACAAGCCAAATCAATAACGTAACTAATCCGGTTGTTTCTTTAGTAACAATGAAATCATCAATTGCCATACCAATCATAAACGGTCCTAAAAGACCGAGTGCAGAACTAGCGACAACCATTAAAATGACGAGTGTTAACTTTCCCTTTTCATTAGCTAAATAAGTCCAAATGCGCTTGATGGTTCCTTTCGTATCTTGAGCACGTTTTTGATTATGGCTTGAATTTGATGATATAGGTATTTTTTTATATTGAAAAGGCTGTTTCAATTGTTTACTTAGCATGGGAAACTTCCTTTCCAAATTGAGATTCTACAATACGCTGATATAGCTTAGAAGATTTAAGAAGGGATTGATGTGTGCCAAGTGCTAGTATTTCTCCTCTATCCAAAAGAAGAATACGGTCGGCACGCATTGCTGTACTTATCTTCTGTGTAATAATTAATGTAGTGCAATGATAGGTTTCAATAGCTTCTAACAATCGAGATTCTGTAGCTAAATCCAGTGCGCTTGTACTATCATCCAACATTAGGATTTTTGGTTTTCGAATAAGTGCTCTGGCGATAGAAATTCGTTGTTTTTGTCCTCCGGAAAGATTAACTCCTTTTTGCCCGACTTTAGTTTCATAACGCTCATTTAACTGCATAATTGTTTCATGAATTTGTGCATCTTTTGCTGCTTGTATAATTTCTCCCATGGTAGCCCTAGCTTTTCCCCAAGCGATATTTTCCTTTATCATACCAGTAAATAGCAAAGGAGATTGAGGTACGTAGCCTATACTATCGCGAAGCTGGTTCAAAGGATACGACGTAACGTCTTGATCATCAATAGTAATGATCCCATGATTAGCCTTATACAGTCGAGGGATTAATTGAAATAAAGATGTCTTCCCTGCACCAGTAGCGCCCATTACAGCAATTCTTTCGCCACTATTCACGTTAAAGGTGATATCGTGCAAGACCGATTCTTTATGAGTAGGATAGGAAAAATATACGTGTTGGAAAGATATTGCCCCACGTTGAACATGATTGGCGGTAGTGTCATTCCATTCTACTTTTTGCGCTTCCTCTGTATGGATATGCAAAATGTCGTTCACACGTTTGGTAGAAGCTTGCATTCGTGAAAACGCCATAATAATAAACGTAAACATAGAAATAGACATGGAAACCCTTAATGCATAATTAATCATTGCAACAACATCGCCAACATTCGTTGTCCCGGCTACTACTTGTGCATTGCCTAACCAAATAATAAATAATAGGCTCATATTCATAACAAATAACAAAACGGGCATCGAAGCTTCAACGAAACGAAAGGTCGCCCTCGTTCTCTCGGCTAACGATTGGTTGGCTTTTTTAAATCGTGCTTCTTCGTGTTTTCTACGAGAAAAAGCTTTGATTAAGCGCATACCAATCAAATTTTCTTGCATCACCTGATTTAATGTATCGACGCTTTTTTGTACGTTTTGAAATAACTTGCTAGCAATTTTAAGCACCCAAAGAACAAAACCAACTAATAGTGGAACGGTAATGAGAAAAATAATAGCAAGCTTAGCGTTTACGATAAAGGCCATTACAACACCACCAATAACGATTAGTGGTGCTTTTGACATAATTCGAAGGATCATATAGATGGTATTTTGCATTTGTCGAATATCATTGGAGAATCGAGTCATTAAAGCGGATGTTGGATATTGATTCAAATGTGAAAATGAAAAGGCTTGTATTTTAGCAAATAGCTCTTCACGTAGATCGTAAGCAAATCCCCAGCTTACATGTGAAGCGTAAAATGAGTTAATCAGACCAGCTATGAATGCGATGAAAGCAAGCGTAATCATAATGCTTCCCCATTTCAAGATGGTTGATAAATCTTGATTCACCACTCCTTCGTTAATCATTTTCCCTAATAAAAAGGGAAGCGCAAGCTCCACAGCCAGTTCAACAAGCATAAGTGCAAATGCAACGGCCGCCGGTAGCTTATATGGTTTCAAAAATGATAAAACAGTCTTCAAGGATGACTCCTCCCCATGATGCTACACAATTTCTATCTATTATAAATGGATTTTATGGATTTATCCAATATCCTAACCACAAAGAGATTAATGATAAATAATTCACAAACGATATACAAATCCCGGCAGACCACTTCAAGTAAAAGATAGAGAAGGTTTTAAGCTTCCATTTTATTAATAAAAATAACTTATTCCTTATAGATGCGCTTTGTATAAAAAGCAGACTATAGGGGAAAATTTGTTTGAGTCAATTCAAGCTTTCTTAAAAAATGTTAAGGATATTTAAAAACTTTGGAGGGAAATCATGACGATACTTCAAGAGATTCAACAGACATTTACGGATATGAAAATTGTTAGTGCCATTTCTTCTACGTTGTTCATTATATTGTTGGGATTTTTTCTACGTAAAAGAGAAATATTTAACGATCAAGTAGGAAAGGTACTATCAAAAGTAGTTCTTATTGTTGCATTACCAGCGTTAGCATTTAAAGCATTTATGAAAGATATTGATGCTGAATCATTAGCAGAAGGAATAGAGGTGCTTATCTGGGGAATAGCTATCTATATTATATTGATCCTGATATCCAAACCAATGTACTTAAAATATAAAGGGGATCGTCAGGACACATTACGTGTATTAACTATATTTGGATCTACTACGTTTTTTGGAATACCGATTGTTGGCGCAATTTATGGAGCAGAAGGAATTTTATATGCTTCTATTTTCAATATTGGGTACCGTATTTTTCTATACTCCTATGGATATATCAAAATGAGTGGATTGAAAATGGAAGTAGGGAATGTAAAAGAGATGTTCCTTAATCCTATCATTATTGCCACTTTTTTAGGATTATTTATCTGGATATTTCAAGGTTATTTGCCCCAAGTTAGTGTCGTGGCAGAAGATGGAACAAAAGCAGACGTGGCATTTTTACGCATTGACCAAACAGCACCTTGGTTATTTCAGCCGATGGAATATCTTGCTCGATTAGCTTCACCACTTGCATGGTTAGCAATTGGGGCTACTTTAGGGGCGATTAAGTTTAGAACAGCTTTAACCGATCGCACATCCTTGTTCTATAGCTTTAATAAAGTAATTATTGTTCCTCTTTTAAATATTGCTTTCCTTTCTTTGCTTGCAGTAACAAATGTTCTTGTTGTAAGTGATGTTTCTTTAGGAACAATAGTGATTATGATGGCAACCCCAACAGCTACAGTGGCAGCAGCGTATGCAATCAGCTTCGATCGAGATGCTTTGTTAGCTTCAAACGCATCGCTACTATCAACCATTACAGCAGTTATATTTATTCCAGTATGGATTATTGTAATTAATATAATAGCTGGATTACCTATATTTGGATAATGAAGCATAAAAGGAGAATGAAATCATGAATTTTAAAATAGTATGTTATGGAGTTCGTGAAAATGAAACTGCCTTCTTCCATAAACTTAATCTATATCAATTTCAATTAAAGCTAATAAAACCTTTGTTAACCCATGAAAACATAGAAACAGCAGAGGGCGCAGATGGTGTCTTATTAAGGGCTAACTGTACGGCTGATAGAAAAAACTTGAAGAAATTGCAGGAGTACGGTGTGAAGTATGTTTTCACTCGCACAGTAGGCTACAATCATATTGATTTAGAGGCCGCTAAAGATTATAACATATATGTAGCAAGAGTTCCTTCTTATTCTCCGAATGCAATTGCAGAATTAGCCTTAACTTTGGCAATGTCTTTGTTAAGGCATACAGCTTATACGACAGCAAAAACAGCTAATAAAGATTTTACCGTTGACCCAGTCATGTTTAGTAAAGAAGTGAGAAATTGTAAAGTAGGGATTATAGGTACAGGAAAAATTGGACTTACGGAAGCAAAATTGTTCAAAGGCTTAGGTGCAACAGTGTTAGGCTATGATATTTACCAAAGTGAAGCAGCTAAACGAGTGGTTACTTTTAAGGAATTGGACGAACTGTTAAAAGAAAGCGACATTGTTAGCATTCATGTTCCATACTTACCAGGTGAAAACGAAAAGATGATTAATAAATCATTTATTTCTAAGATGAAAGATGGGGCTATTTTAATTAATACTGCTCGTGGTGAACTGCAAGATAATGAAGCAATACTTGAAGCTTTGCTAACGAAAAAAATGGAAGGATTTGCTACGGATGTATTCGCTAATGAAAAAGAGATCTTTTTCCAAAAGTTTACTAACAACGATGAACTTGATCCAACAGTCAAGGGTTTGATTGAACTGTATCCAAGAGTGTTAATTACTCCTCATATCGGTTCCAATACAGATGAGGCACTTAAAAATATGATTGAAACTAGCTACCAAAATTTTTACGATGTACTAACAATTGGAAGAACTTCGAATGCCGTTTCTCTAACGAAAAATAGCTAAGTTACATTTTCAATAGTGGGGAGAGGATAACCGTTTGTTATATCCCCGCTGTTTTTATTATGGAAAAACTTCTATCTATTATTACAATTTACCCTCCTGTTTGTGGAAAATCCATATGCTCAATATTTCACTTATTTTAATTACAAAAGTTAGTTTAGTTAGATTATATTTTAAAAGCGAAGCGACTGTACTATTATAAGCATGTAAGAGATAGCGCGCTAGATTATCTATAAATCAATATGTGAAAATATTCACAATATCATTTTGGAGGAAAAGACGATGGAAATACTAGAAATTTTTAAAACCACATTTACAGATATGAATATTATCAGTGCGATTACGTCAACGATGTTCATTATTTTATTAGGGTATTATTGTCGAAAGAAAAATATCTTTAGTGATCAAGTAGGAAAAATGTTATCCAGAGTGGTATTGTCTGTAGCGTTACCAGCTTTAGCACTAAAAGCTTTTATGAAAGACATTGACCAACAATCGTTAGCTGAGGGAATGGGTATTTTAATTTGGGGAATTGCTATTTATATTATTTTAATTATTGTCTCAAAACCAATGTATGCGAAGTTTAAAGGGGATAAAGAAGATACATTACGTGTACTAACTATTTTTGGTTCCACTACGTTCTTTGGTATTCCAATTGTTGGAGCAATCTATGGTGCTGAAGGTGTTCTATACGCTTCCATCTTTAATATTGGCTATCGGATCTTCCTTTATTCTTACGGCTATATTAAAATGAGTGGATTGAAAATGGAAGCAAAAAATATTAAAGAAATGTTTCTAAATCCAATAGTTATTGCTACCTTTGTAGGATTGTTTATCTGGATATTTCAAGATTCCTTACCACAAATGAGTGTTGTAGCAGCAGATGGTACTGCTTCAACAGTAGCATTTTTAAGAATTGACCAAACTGCTCCATGGTTATTTAAGCCAATGACATATTTAGCAAGCTTAGCTTCACCTTTAGCATGGTTAGCAATTGGCGCAACATTAGGATCTGTTGATTTTAAAACAGCTATTTCTGATCGGACATCCTTAATATACAGTGCGAACAAAGTTGTGCTGGTTCCAATTATTAACATTGTTATTTTGGCGATTCTTTCATTAACGGGCATATTGACGATGAGTGCAGTATCTGTAGGAACCATCGTTATTATGATGGCGGCCCCTACCGCAACAGTAGCAGCTGCATATGCAATTAGCTTTGATAAGGATGCGTTACTTGCTTCGAATGCTTCTTTACTATCAACGATTAGTGCAGTTGTCATGATTCCGATCTGGATTATTGTAATTAATATGATTACTTCAACAAATTTATTTTAAAAAAATAGGATTTGAGAGCCCGTACAAATGAAATGCAAGATTTGATATCTGATGATTAAGAATATTCAATAAAGGAGAGGGTAAGAATGACGATTAAAGTAGTCTGTTACGGCGTAAGAGAGAATGAAGAGCCATTTTTTAACAAATTAAATAAATACGGTTTTGACTTAACTTTAGTGGAGGATTTATTAACACATGATAATATAGATACAGCAAAAGGAATGGATGCTGTGTTACTACGAGGGAATTGTGTTGCCGATAGAATAAATATTGGAAAAATGCGTAGCTTTGGGGTTAAATATGTATTTACTAGAACCGTAGGCTATAATCATATTGATTTACAAGCAGCAGCAGATTACGACATGTATGTAGCGCGTGTACCATCTTATTCACCAAATGCTATTGCTGAGTTAGCTTTAACGCTTGCTATGTCGTTATTACGTCATACTGCTTACACAACCGTTAAAACGGCGAACAAAGATTTTACTGTTGATTCCGTTATGTTTAGTAAAGAAATTCGTAACTGTAAGGTAGGGATTATCGGGACAGGGAAAATTGGTTTAACAGAAGCAAAGCTTTTTAAGGGACTTGGTGCAGAAGTGCTCGGTTATGATGTTTACCAAAGTGAAGAAGCAAAGCAAACAGTTACTTTTATGGAATTAGATGATCTATTAAAAGAAAGTGATATTGTGAGCTTACATGTTCCTTATTTCCCAGGAAAAAATGATAAAATGGTCAACGATGAATTTATTGCCAAAATGAAGGATGGAGCCATTTTTATTAATACTGCTAGAGGGGAACTTCAAGATAATGAGGCGATCCTTAAAGCGCTTCGTACACATAAATTAGCTGGTTTTGCCACGGATGTCTTTGCGAATGAAAAGGAGATCTTCTTCCAACAGTTTAATGATGGTAAAAAGCTAGATTCAACTGTACAAGCACTCGTTGATTTATATCCACGTGTGCTGATTACACCGCACATCGGTTCAAATACAGACGAAGCTCTAACGAATATGATTGAGACAAGCTTTGAAAACTTACATGATACGATTACAAAAGGGAGCACGACAAATGTCGTAGAACTTCCTGAAAAAAGTCAAGCTGTATCATAGATTGGTAAAAAAACGTATGATTACCCCTAAAAGTCTATATACTTTTCTATAGTAAAAAAAGAGGAAGCATCTTTGAAGGTGCTTCCTCTTTTTTACAGTAAGATACAAGGGCATCTTGAGTCGAGTTATTTTTTGCAGGTGAGTGATTACCTATCATGTTTGAAAGCAAGAAAAATGGTGGGTTTTGCAACAGACTTTCTTTTATCTAAAGGGTAAATTCACTTATAATCTACAATTAAATGCTCTTTGTTTGGCACGACATGGTAAATCATAATAGGACGACCAACGGATAAATATTTTAATTCTGATTCTAAAAAACCAATGTCATTTAAATGCTGCAAGTATTTTCTTGTAGAAATTCGTGATAAGTCTATACTTGAAGCAATATCCTCGGTAGAGAAGGCATGAGTCTGTTTTTCAATAGCTTGAAGCACCTTTTTTAAGGTTAGTTTGGATAAACCTTTAGGGAGAGGTGTTAAGACATTATTATTTCTGGATGATATTGGTGTTTTTTCTTTAATAAGCAGTTGATCTAACGTTTCTTGATCCGTTTTTTCCATGCTCGTTGTCAATTTATGATATTGCATAAAGTTATCGATGGCTACTTTAAATCGTTGGTAGGTAAAAGGTTTAATTAGAAAGTCAATGACTCCGTACTCTAAGGACGTTTTAATTGTTCCAATATCATCCGCAGCTGTAATCATGATGACGGGGATCGAATACTGTTTTTGTCTTAATTCTTGCAAAAATTCTAAGCCTGTTTGGCCGGGTAAATAAACATCAAGCAAGATTAAATTGGGTATGTCCATTGTTAAGGCTTCCCAAACTTCCGTAATTGTTCCTACTGCGGCAATGGTATGAAATCCTTCTGATCGTTCGATATATTGTTGGTTAATGGTAGCTACCATTGGATCGTCTTCAACGATCATTACTTTCATCATTTTTGTTCCTCCATTTGAACGGAAATTCGATACGAAAAGTACTTCCTCGTCCAGTTTTTGCTTGGACATCGACAAGTCCATGATACTGCTTTACAATGGATTGAATGGCGTCCAATCCATAGCCTCTGTTCTCTCCTTTTGTAGAATAACCGCGTTCGAATATTTTAGGTAATACATGTTTTTCAATACCCGGTCCTGTGTCTTGTACTTCAAACATGATTACTTCTTCAGCCTCATCATATTTCAGAAAAAGGATTACTTGCTTTTTAGAGCTATTTATGACAGCTTCTTTTGCATTGTCAATAAGAATACCCATAGAGAGTAGTAAGTCATGAAGCATATCGCCGATTTTTATCGCTGGAAAATAGGAGTCTTCATCAATGATTAATGTAACACCTTGTTCGTCGAGCTCACTTGTTTTCCCAAGTAAAAAACCTGCTATTGCTGAGCTTTTAATTTTATCCGTCACAAAGCCCATTTCACGATGATAATTATGATTAAGGACACGAACAAAATGGTGCACATCTTCATACTTTTCTAGTTCAATTAAACCTAAAATAGTGTGGAGTTGATTCATAAACTTATGGTTTTGCGCACGTAAAGAATCAATGTATTGTTCCGTCCCGCTTAACTCTCGAATTAGATGCTGTAGCTCAGATTGATCATATAAAGTCGCCACCGCTCCATAGATGTTCTTATCAATATAGATGAGTTGCACATTGACGATAAATTCAAAATGGTTAATGACTGTTACTCGGTTAGCGATCGGTTTCTCTGTTTTAAATACATCGTCAAATATTAAGGAAAAAAGCGTATCATAAAGGTATCCATTGGAAATTGCTTTTGTTGCAACTTCTGTTTTATTGAGTAGCTTATTAAAATTAACATTTTGTAATAATACCTTCCGCTTAGGAGAAACAGCAATAATTGCTTCACTAACAGAGTCAATAATAATTTCTTTCTCTTTCATATGAGCAACAATTTGTTTAGGTTCAAGTCCTAATAGCACTTTTTTCAAATATCTTGCTAAGTAAAGCGCACCTATGATACCTACTAATAGACCAACACCGAGGCCGACATATAAATTTTTCCGCGCATTCCATAATTCATCATTAATAGTTTGTTGCACATACCCTACGCAAACAATTCCAATCTGTTCCCCTTCGTCATTCCAAATCGGTGTAAAAAAGCGTGTTCCTTCTCCAAGGATTCCTACATGCCTAGAATAATGCTCTGTACCATTCAATGATCTACTTGCATCGTCAATATTAGAAAATGTGCCACCAATTACACTTTCATCTGGATGTGATTTTCGAGTAAGGTCATTATCTAAAACAACAACAAAGCTGACGCCAGTTGCATTCATCACTTCATTTGCATAGTTTTGAATAGCAGCGTCTGACGGAGAACCTTCCACTTTGTCTATCACATGCGTATCTTTAGCGACCATTCTAGCAACATTTTTAATTTTATTTTGCACTGCTCGATGTTCTCTCTCCAATACATAGTCATCTAAAAGAATGGCAGAAGCAATAAGCGAGGCTATGACAGAGATTAAAACGAGCAAGGTAGTCATTTTCTTCAATGAAAGTTTTGCCAGCCATTTATCTTTAATGTTGTCCAGATCCCTTCTGTTTTTTCTGTTCTTTATTGTAGCAGGATTGCATCCTCACTTCCAATAGTATGTGAGAAAATGAGCCTGAAAAGTACTTAAGAATTTTTTGCACAAATTAAGTATTAGTACAAATGTGGTTCGTTAAGAGTTGGTGACATGAACAATAATGAGAGAGTTGGTAACATTTGTTAGTCTCTGTAAGGAGATTAGTAAACAAGTGCTCCATATAAAAAGGGAAGGGAATATGCTTTTCATCTAGTTCATGCACCTGATCATAAGTGGTTAAATCATAAAGATAGTTGAGACTAAGGAGTGTGTTATACAGATTATTGGACTTGGTTGAAGATCAGATCCCATTGCTTGTTGTTTAATTGATGCAAAACTTAATCTAAAAGAAGATACTATGGTGTGATATGTATAAAAATGTTGGTTTTAACTACGTAGCGATATTCGTTCATAGAAATGGTGATACAGAAACTGCGTATATTGTCATGACCAAAGAAATATGGAGAAATTGACAAGTATTATATCGATTACGATTTCCTACGAATACTTGCAATATCACACGTTCTTATGTATAATAATTATTGTCGCTTTTAATTGATTCTATGATTCCGTAGCTCAGCTGGGAGAGCGCCACCTTGACAGGGTGGAGGTCGTTGGTTCGAGCCCAATCGGAATCATACCTCAGAACGCTTGGTACGAAGGTATCGAGCGTTTTTGGTATGCTATAGTTTATCTTTTTTCCATAGAATTAAATATTAATCTGCCTTGATCTTATCACTTTGTAAGTTTTAACTAAATGGCATGATTAGGTTAAACAAACATCGGGAAAGAGATTTTCAAATATGAAATCATGGAGGTAAGTGATGGAGAAATCAATAAAATTAACTAATACCTTACTGTCGTGTATGGGAGAGCATGAAATTACATCCATAACGGAGGAAAAACAGAATTCTGAATATAAAGGGTGTAGTTTTAGTGTGTTTGAACATACATATCGGAGTCGTTTGGCTAAATTAACCCCAAAGAAAAAGGGGTATTTTGTAGCGTTTTGGGAAAAAGATATAAATAATCACAATCAAGCTTATTCTTATGATGAAAGTCCTAACAAGATCGTTATTTCGGTAATAGATAATGAACGGAAGGGTCAATTCATTTTTCCGAAATTAGTATTACTTCAAAAAGGCGTGTTGCGTAGTGAAACGTCCAAAGGAAAAATGGCAATGCGAGTTTATCCTTCTTGGGAGCAGGAGCTAAATAGCTCTGCGGAAAAATCTCAAAAATGGCAAATGAAATATTTTATTGATGTTTCAAAAGCAGTGGATATTGCAAGACTAACAGATTTGTATTTCTCTTAAAATGTTAGTAAATTAAACTGCTCCGTCACGTATTGTATTTTAAAAAAATTTAGCGGAATGACCGCGACAAGCAACGTAAACAAATATAAAACACTACCACTTAGACATAAATAGCAATCAGAGGGGATAGAATATGTATTCCCTCTGATTGAATTGCTCGTTATTCCTCGTCTTCTTTAACCATGTAAGCTCTTTTGAATAGCTCCATTTGACTATCTATTTTCGGGGCTTCGTCTGCCTTTTCTACATAATGATATATGCCATTTTGATCTTGCATGCGAGCTTTTACATTGTCATTACTTATAATTTGCAATATTTCGTATAATCTTTGTTTTATGTTGCCATCAATAATTGGAAAAAGTAGCTCCACACGTTTCTCCATATTTCTCGTCATCAAATCGGCAGAAGAAAGATACATTTTGCTATTTTGATGATGACGAAAATAATATATGCGAGTATGTTCCAGGAAACGACCTACAATACTAATGACGCGT
Organism: Virgibacillus sp.; assembly: GCF_013393565.1. NCBI lineage: Bacteria > Bacillati > Bacillota > Bacilli > Caryophanales > Bacillaceae > Virgibacillus > Virgibacillus sp. The sequence continues at coordinate 4,745 of NZ_JABXHF010000042.1, read as the reverse complement.
ATATTTTCGCTGACACCTGGTATTTGTGGGCGTAAGCAACAAATACCACGAACGATTAGATCAATGTTAACTCCAGCACAGGAAGCTTCATACATTTTCATAATCAAATCTTTATCCGTTAAAGAATTCATTTTAAAAATAATATATCCATCCCCGTATTTCTTATGGTTCTCCATTTCTATATCTATATCGGACAAAAAATCTGTTTTCATATCAAATGGGGCCATGGATAATTGATGAAACAATGGTTTTTCTGCATAGCCACTTAAGTAATTGAAGAAGTTAGTTGCATCAATACCAAATTCGCGCTTGGACGTAATAATCCCCATATCTGTATAAATTTTAGCGGTTTGATCATTATAATTTCCTGTGCCCAAATGAACAAATTGTTCAATTTGATTATTTCTTCTTCTCACCACGAGTGTAATTTTACTATGTGTTTTTAAATAAGTCATACCGTAAATAACATGACATCCGGCTTTTTCCAATTCCTTTGCCCACTGGACATTATTTTCTTCATCAAAGCGCGCTTTTAATTCAACGAGCACGGTAACTTGCTTTCCTTGTTCTGCAGCTCTTTTTAAACCTTCTATAACAGGAGAATCTCCGCTTACTCTATACAATGTTTGTTTAATTGCTAATACGTCAGGGTCATCAGCTGCATCGGATACAAAATCAACGATTGGTTCGAAGGATTCATAAGGATGGTGAAAAAATAAATCCCGTTCTTTTGCTAGCTCAAACAAATCTTCAGAATCTCCCATATCCTGCGGTGGTTGGGGGATTAATGTTTCATACACTAAATGCTCATGCGTAGGTTCAAGGGACTTGTGAAAACTGAATAAAAAGGTCAAATCGATGGGACCATCCATTTCGTACACATCTTTATAATGAATCTCCAATACGGACAACAGAAAATTTAACATGTTAGGGTCATATTGTTTTCGTTTCACTTCTAGTCGAACAGCGGCTCCCCATTTTCGCTTTTTCAATTCTTTTTCAATTTCTTTTAATAAATCTCGAGCTCCTTCTTCATGAATTGTCATATCAGCGTTCCGGGTAATTCGAAATTCTGTTACAGAGATAACTTTATAACCGGCAAATAATTTGTAAATGAAATGGCTAATAATGTCTTCAAGCATAATAAAATAGGTGATGTTAGAATCTGGAATATCTACCTTAATAAAACGTTTTAATACGGAAGGCACTTGAACAATAGCAGTTTTAACAACTTCTTCAAGTTCCACAATATCATTTTTAGCACGTTCATCTTCTAATAATACGGCAAGATTAATGCTTTTATTTGCCAACATAGGGAATGGGCGATAGGCATCCACTGCCATAGGGGTTAACACAGGGAAGACTTGATCATCAAAGTATCGTTCCATGTTTAACTTCATTTGTTGATCGAGGTCATCCATGGTTAGGAATGTAATGTTTTCATCCGCTAACATTGGCAATAGCACATGCTTGAAAGTAGAGGATTGCATGTCAACTAGCTGGTGGTTTTTCTTGGAAATAGCTGCCAGCTGTTCTTTTGGTGTTAAGCCTGCTTTATTTTCAGGTTTGTTAAATCCAGCTTCTACTTGATCTTTTAGTCCTGCAACACGAACCATAAAAAACTCATCTAAATTGGAACTGAATATAGCTAAAAATTTACATCGTTCTAGCAAGGGGTTTCGCTGATCCAACGCTTCTTGTAACACACGTTCATTAAATGCTAGCCAACTAAGTTCGCGGTTGTTATAATATTTAGGATCTCCTAGGCGTTTTCTGTTTTCGCTCAATTGCAATCTCTCCTTACCCCTATACGATTTCTTCATTTTCCATGCTACATTATAAGTATTAAGGACTTGTAAATTTATATTCAAGTTTCTTTAAAGATTTTCGTTTTGCGACGTACGATATTGGAAAAGTTTCAAATAATAGACGTTGTTTTTGGAGCAACAGATGTTAATATCTGTATGAATGTGGGTGAAGTTTTTTGTTGTATTATAGGGTAAGCATAGTTATTAGGGTATAGATTAAGTATAATGATGCGTTCTATCGTCATAAAGACTTGGCGACAAGCCGAGTTTTTCTAAAGTGTAATTAAAACAATCGTGGGAGTATTTCTCCCACGATTGTTTTAACTTGTAAACGATACCTGTCTTCCAATTCATTTATTATTGCTGATAGCAAAAGCAAACGTTAATGTTTCTGTGAAGTGCTTTTTCTAAGTGTTTTTTTTGCTTTTCAACTTGATAGGCTTCTGGCATCCAATCTCTGTCACAGTAAACATGAATAGTAATCACTTCTTCATCAACAAGCATATCCATGTCTTTTACAATATTTCTCTTCGTCGAGTCAAAGCAGTACGCCAGTTTTAGTAGAGCACCTATGGTCTGCAATTTTTTCTTTTCTTCCTTTACAAACCATTCTTTAAACGGTTTCAAATATTGTTTGAATTTATGCTTACTTTTAAAAGAAGCGACAAGTGCAATCTTTAATCGTTCTGTATGCATAAGTCCATCTATGGTTCGATTCGCTAGAAGATAAAAGGTGTGCTGGGAAGAAGACTCTGAATCAATGTACTTGCCAAGGTTGAATACATAGGCACCACGCTTTAATAATTCATAATCGATTTTTCCTACATAACCAAGCCCACTATTGCGTAAGGCGTCAAAAATTTTTGTTGCAATGGTAATAACTTGGTGAACTTGCTTATAATTTATATTAAAATCAACAATTAATTCATTAAAACTCTCTTCACGTACATTTGGAAATTTGGTGATACCGAAATCATGCATAATTTGCTCATAAAATATTCCATCACGTAACCCTTTTCTACTTAGCATGAAACTTGTAGCCCCTGTATGCTCGTATAAAGTATGGAATACTTCAATGGCAGGCAAAATAATGTCTGCTCTGTCTTTACTTAACCCTTCTACTTTTTGTAATTCTTTGAAAGGGAACTTACGTAGGTGATTTTTAACATAGCCCATGTTATTTTCTTGAATCCGATACTGATGTACGCCAGCTAATGGATATTTTTTTAATGCTTGGTCAATTTGAATCATATTCCGGGCACTACCGCCAATACCGATTAAATGGACCTGCTTATTGTATAACCATGGAATGGAAGTGAATTGCTGTTGTAGATAGGTTTTAATCTGTTCCATTTCTCTTTCTGTTGGTACGTCGTGTTCTACAAACATTTGCTTCAGAGTCAAAGCACCAAAAGGCATACTTTTAAAGTAAACTAATTGTCTATCTTTAAAATAAGTAAGTTCTGTACTCCCGCCACCAATATCTATGGTTATACCTTCAGAAACGGTCGTTGAATTGACAACGGCTAAATATCCGTAATAAGCTTCTTCTTCTTCTGAGAGAATTCTTGTATCGTAACCGCTTTCTTGTGCAATTTTTTGTATGATTTCTGCTTTATTTTCAGCTTGCCTAATTGTTGCTGTAGCGACGCATATTATTCCATTTAATTCATATGTATCCGTTACTTCTTTAAAGCTACGTACAATGTTAGCTAGTATTCCCATTCCTTCTTGGTTAAGATAATGATTTTCTTCTAAGTGATTTTTAAGTCTAGCGACTGCCTTTACATTTTCAATTTCCTGAAAGCGACCGCTCTTTTCTTTAAGATAGATTACGAGACGAATGGTATTCGAACCAATATCAATAATTGCATACTTTTCTTCATTCAATGGGAACACACCTTTTGTCGTTAATGGTTTATTTCGTTCATTATAGCACAAGCTTTCCCATTTTGGATTTACATGAAACATAATTTCTAAATACAGCATCTTTTGTTATGAAACAAGATGCTGTATTGCCACTACCTAGTCTTGATTTGTCAACTGTTGTAGGTAATTAATAACCTATTCTTCGCATATAATCTCTTAAAACGGTGTTAGAGCGCCTAAATAATTGCTTTTCTTGTTCTGATAAGTTTAGCTCAACGATGTCTTGGATACCATTTCGGCTAATTTTTCCAGGCACGCCAGTAGCGATGTTTGTTTCTTCGTATTCACCGTCTAATATGCAAGAAGCGGGTAAAATTTGTTGGCTATCATTTATAATTGGGTTGCAAAGTACGCTAACGCATTGCCAATTCCATAATATGTTGTCCCTTTTCGTTTTAAGATTTCAAAACCAACGCGTTTCACTTTTTCTACTGTATCATCTAAATCAAGTTTGGTAGCTAGATGTGGCTTTTCATGCAATATTTCTAATAATGGTTTACCACCAATTGTGCAATGTGACCAAACAGCAAATTGGGAATCACCATGCTCGCCCATTGTATAAGCTTGTATACTCCGAACATCAATATCAAGTAACTGTGCTAGATATGATTTGAGGCGGGAAGAGTCGATCGATGTACCTGTTCCAATCACTTGATGACGTGGTAGGCCAGATAATTGCCAGATGTGATATGTAATAATATCCACAGGGTTTGTAGCAATTAAAAAAATGCCATTAAACCCAGTTTTCATTATTCCGGGAATGGTATCATTCATTATTTGCGTTCCGGTTTCCAATGTATCGAGTCGAGTTTGATTCTCATTTGGTGGAGGGCCAGCACTAACAATAATAATGTCCACATCAGCTGTATCTTGAATAGAACCACTAGCGTTGCATAAACTTTTTATAAAGTAGTCAAGAAAAAACAACTTGTGTCAATACTAAGAATAATAGGAATTATCAATACAAAAACGCATAAAAAAACCTTATAATTAGGGTATGGTAGTCCT
>NZ_JABXHF010000041.1:0-10000 GCF_013393565.1 Virgibacillus sp. | reverse complement strand
TAAAAGAAGAAGTGGATGCTTTAATCTTACTACGCTTATCTTGGTTAGGTACTTCTGTAGCTATTCTAGCAGGTGCTATTGGTGCTGGTGTAGAAAACCCAGAGCTTGTTCGTAATATTGCTTATGGTTACAGACAGAAGCAAAGATATAATGAAATTGAGAATTTATAAATTTTTAGAAAGTATTTCTTTTTTATGTCGTTCGCGAGTGAAAGCTTGTGAACGTCATTTTTTTGTTTTAAAAATTTTGTTATTAATCATCGATCTAATATCTATCAAAAAATATATTACTAACATAAACACAACTTTTACAAACATAAGCACATTAATTTTATAATAAGAAAACGCTATCATATATTTGTAAGATTAAATACTTTACTTATAAATAAGGGAGAGTATCACATGAATAAAACAATTGCGTTAGCAGGTACATTTGATTCAAAGGGAAAAGAGTTTCTGTACGTAAAAGATTTAATTGAATCATTGGGTTTCCAAACACTCACTATTCATACAGGTGTATTCGAATCAGCATTTCAAGCAGATATTTCGAATGCGGAAGTAGTAGAAGCAGCAGGTTATACAATCGAAAAGATCGTTGCAGATAAAGACCGGGCTAAAGCAACTGAAGCACTAGCCAAGGGAATGGAGTCTTTACTTCCTAAATTATATGAAGAAGGTAAGTTTGATGGTGTCTTATCATTTGGTGGTACTGGTGGAACCTCGATTGTTACACCAGGAATGAGAGCATTGCCCATCGGTGTTCCTAAAATAATGGTTTCAACGGTTGCGTCAGGAAATACGCAGCCATATATAGGAGCTAGTGATATTATTATGATGCCTTCTATTGTAGATGTAGCTGGTTTAAATGAAATATCGACGACAATTTTTAGTAATGCTGTATTTGCTATAACAGGCATGCTGGATTTTAAAGATAAAACAAAAATTGAGCAAAGTGAACATAGAAAGCCTCTAATTGCAGCATCTATGTTTGGAGTTACAACACCATGTATTAATCACGCTAAAAGTTATTTAGAAGATAGAGGATATGAAGTTTTAATATTCCATGCTACTGGAATCGGTGGTCAAACGATGGAAAACTTGATATTAGAAGGATTTTTCGATGGAGTTCTTGATATAACAACAACAGAATGGGTAGATGAAATTGTAGGTGGTGTGCTTAATGCTGGTCCTCATCGGTTAGAGGCTGCTGCCACTTCTAGAACACCCCAAGTAGTTTCTGTAGGTGCACTTGACATGGTTAATTTTGGCCCATATAACTCTGTTCCAGATGAATTTTTTGATCGGAAATTTTATAAACATAATCCTACTGTAACGTTAATGAGAACGACACCAGAAGAGAACAAAAAAGTAGCGGAAGTAATTGCGACGAAGTTAAATCAAGCACAAGAAAGCACTGCCTTATTATTACCTTTAAAAGGTGTGTCAGGTTTAGATGCTAAAGGACAAGATTTCTATGGCCCCGAAGAAGATCAAGTTCTATTTAATACATTAAGAGAAAATATTAATCCTAATAATGTGCAACTATTAGAGTTAGATATGAATATCAATGATCCACAATTTGCGGAAGCTGCTGCAGAGAAGTTAATACAATTAATCGAGCAAAAAAAAGGAGAGAAGTAATATGCTTTCAAGAAAAGAAATTTTAGATCGATTTAAAAAAGAAGTATCAGAAGGAAATATATTATTAGGCGTTGGTGCAGGGACAGGTATTACAGCAAAGAGTAGTGAAGCTGGTGGCGCAGACATGTTGATCATCTACAATTCTGGACGATATCGCATGGCTGGTCGTGGTTCATTAGCTGGATTACTTTCATATGGTGATGCGAATGAAATTGTTATGGAAATGGGAAGAGAAGTTTTACCTGTAGTCGAAAACACCCCTGTTTTGGCTGGGGTAAATGGAACGGATCCGTTTAGAGTGATGGATGTTTTTCTGAAACAATTAAAAGAACAAGGATTTACGGGTGTTCAAAATTTCCCTACAGTTGGTTTGATTGATGGTGTATTCCGACAAAATTTAGAAGAAACAGGAATGGGATATGACTTAGAAGTGGACATGATTCGGAAAGCAAATCATTTAGATATGCTTACAACACCATATGTTTTTGATGAAGAACAAGCAACAGCTATGGCAGAAGCTGGTGCAGATATATTAGTTGCACATATGGGCTTAACTACAAAAGGAACGATTGGAGCCCAAACTGCATTAACACTTGATGATTGTGTAGAACGTATTCAAAAAATAGTGGCGGCTGGAAAATCGATTAATCCTGATATCTTAGTGATTTGTCATGGTGGGCCAATTGCAGATCCAGAAGATGCGGATTATGTGATTCAACGAGTAGAAGGAATTGTAGGCTTCTTCGGTGCTTCAAGTATTGAGCGATTCGCTGCTGAAAAAGGTATTAGAGAACAGTCAGAGGCATTTAAACAAATTAAAAAGTAATGCTCCAAAAATAGAATTCCGAAATATTATACAAAAGGAACATAACCATGTACAAAAATACAGTTATGTTCCTTTTTGTATTTTAACAAACAACACATACATCACATTTCTTCTATTCATGTATAATAAAAATACAGATAAAAATTATTAAATGGAGTTTGATTACTATGACCTCAGTACAATCAGAAATCATCACACGATTAAAAAAACAAATTAAAACAGATCGACACATTATTGGTGTTGCTGCGGGATCGGGATTAACTGCAAGGTATGCTGAAGCCGGTGGAGCTGATTTTATATTAGCTTTAAGTTCTGGTTATTTTCGACAAAGAGGTGTAAGTTCACTTGCTGGTTATTTAGCAATAGCAAATAGTAATCAAATTGTTATGGACTTCGCTAGAAAAGAGATCATACCTGCAATCAAAGAGATCCCCACCATATTTGGATTATCTGCAACAGATCCTATGATTCATTTAGAAAGTTATATTAAAGAGATTAAAGAGAATGGTTTCGCTGGGATTAATAATTATCCAACAATTGGACTTTTCGATGGAGAATTCCGGAAAGGATTAGAGTCACAAGGAATTACTTTTGACAGAGAAGTACAAGCGATTGAAATAGCTAATAAACAAGGACTTCTCACAGTTGCATTTGTGTTTAATACAGAACAGGCAATTAAAATGATTCATGCCGGTGCAGACATTATTTGTGTTCATTTGGGTTTGACATCTGGTGGAATCTTGGGTGGAAGGCAAATTAAATCTTTGCAAGCAGCAAAAAAATTAGCGGTTTCTATTTTTGATGCATGTAATAAAGTGAATCCAGAAGTTATTAAAATGGTATATGGGGGTCCCCTTAATAAACCGATTGATGTACAGTTTATGTATGATGACACAAAAATAAATGGCTTTATTGGTGGATCTGCTTTTGAAAGAATACCAGCAGAGCAAGCTATTTTAAAAGTTACTGAATCGTTCAAGTCTACTTTGGATATTCATTATGACGCATTAATACAAAAGATAATCGATGGGATTGGGTCTAATGAAGATTATGTAGATTTTGTTAAGGAGTATATTCAATTACATTACAATGAAGAGATAACTTTAAATGAATTATCAGAGATTTTGAATTTAAATAGATCTTACTTAAGTACACTCTTCAAAAATAAAGTTGGTGTACCTTTTCAATCGTATCTCGTTCAATTCCGCATGAGTAGAGCATGTGAAATAATAAAAGAAGAAAAGGTATTATTAAAAAATGTAGCAGATATGGTAGGTTACACAGATTATGTACATTTCAGCAAAATATTCAAAAGAACAAAAGGGATGTCTCCAAAAAACTATGCGAATAAATATAAAGTAAGTAAATCTTATGATCGAATGAAAAGTTGATCCTTACTAAATGCATTTTTTGTAAACGCTTAATATATGGTTGATTATTTATTTAAATATTATGTACTTATGGGGAAGCAATTGTTATGATGTAAATAGATTGTGAAAAAATTAACAATCGTTTGTTAGCATTTTTTCTTTTGTGCACGAAAGGCTTCTATCTCCCTCAATCAATACGTTGAATAAACAATCTAATAGACGATTGTAAAGGAAAATGAAGGAGGACTAAAAATGAAAAATGTTTTTATTTTAGGTGGCACAGGTTTACTTGGTTACCACACAGTTAGAGAGTTATTAAGGCGGGATTATACAGTATCTACCGTTTCTTTACCTCCTATGCCTACAGAAGATTTGTTACCAAAAAAGGTTGCATGTCAATTAGGTGATATTAATGATATGACCGATGAAGAAGTCCTTGCTTTACTAAAAGGGAAAGATGTATTTATTTATGCGGCTGGTGCGGATGAAAGAGTGGTTCCAGAGATTCCAGCTGCTAAGTTCTACTATGATGCAAATGTTGTTCCTACACAAAGAATGGCGCGCTTAGCAAGAATGTCTGGAGTGAAAAAGTTCGTTATTTATGGCTCTTACTTTTCTCATTTTGCAGAGCAATGGACCGATTTAGAATTAGATAAACAACCTTATCCGAGAACTCGACTATTACAAGAAGAAGTTGCAATTTTAGAAGGAGAGGGTGAAATGGATGTTATGTCTATCCGTTTGCCATATATTTTTGGTACCATGCCGGGTCGGACGCCACTTTGGTCTATGTTCTTGCCTGAGATTCAAGGGAAAGATGTTGTTCCAGTCTTAAGTGGTGGGACAGCAATGGTTACCGTTCAACAAGTAGCAGATGCAACGATCGGAGCTATAGAATTTGGTGAACATGGTGGAAAGTATGCTATTGGTGGTACAAATATGAAACACCAAGAGTTTTATCAAATTATTGCAGAGTTATTAGGGCAAAAAGATACAGTGATTAAAGTAGTTCCGAAAGATCATATTAAACCTACTTTAGTGGAATATGATAAGAAACTAGCAGCCGAGGGAAAAGAACATGGAATACATCTAGGTTTAACAGCTGATATTAAAGACCGCGATGCATACCTAGAACCGGATGATACGATGGCTATTTTAAAATATAATCAAGACGATGTCATTGCATCTATAAAAGAAACCATTAAAGTTTGTATCGATAATTCTAATTGAACATTTAGATGAAGTTTTTCCTTGCAAATTTGAAAGATTTTATCAATGCATTGTTATAAAATAGAGTACAAGCCTACACCTAAAATGGTGAGGCTTTCTTTTTTTGTGTAGTTAATCAATCAATTGCAAAATGATTTTGCAATTTGCAACCAAGTGATTGCAAGATAACATGCAAGCATTTGGTCTTGGTGGTAATTGAAACGATTACTTATAATAAAAGTGAGGTGGAGATAGATGAACAATCGCGCGCGAGATCTTGTTTTACTATTAACAGAGAATGACCTTTTATTTACCATTAAAGAGCTAACTAAGCACTTTTCTGTTAGTCAACGTAGTATCTATAATGACTTAATGGAAGTGGATGATTTTTTAGATAAACATAAACTTCCTATGTTGCAACGTCAAAAAGGAAAAGGTGTATCGTTGCAGCTTACGAAGAATGAGCTACAACATTTAAAATCGCTTCTTGATCAAGAAGAATTTATTTTTCATACACCAGAAGAAAGAAAATACTCTGCCTTACATTTCTTATTAATTCAACAGAGCTATGTAACGATTGACCAAATCTCAAATTTTCTTAAAGTATCAAGAAATACAGTCATTAGTGATATGAAGCATTGGAAACAGTGGTTTCAAGAACATGAATTATCACTAATGTCCTATCCTTACAAAGGCTTGAGAGTAGAAGGAAGAGAGTTATCTATAAGAAAAGCATTGCTGGCAGTTTTTCGAGAGGAAAAAAGAAACCGTATTCACATGACCAACACCGAGCAGTCTATCTTAAATGAATTTCTTTCCATTCAAGAAATCAATCACCTTGTACGTATAGTCAGAATGGCAGAACATAAATTACAAATTATTATTTCAGATCACTCGTATTTCAGAGTTATTCTTCATCTTGGTTTAGCGATCAATCGAGTGAAACAGAGACGAATGTTAGGAAGGGATGCAATCTCAGATCGGGTTTTAGCAACGCGGGAATATGAGATAGCATGTATAGTTAAAAAAGAAATTAATCGTGCATTTGGAATTAGTTTTCCGGAAAATGAAGTGATGTATTTTGCTTCGCAGCTAGTTAGTAGTAGTTTGCAGGATACGAATCAATATGGTAACACAAATGAACAGTGGCTTCCATTACAAATGGTAACCCGGACGTTTATTGAAGAACTTGAATCTATTTTTCATGTTTCATTTATAGAGGATGAACAGTTGTTCAATGGATTAATGGCTCATCTTAGACCTGCAATATACCGACTTAGTAATGGAACATCCATTGATAATCCTGTGTTGGATGCAATAAAGGAAAATTATCATTATGTTCATAATCATGTCATGCAAACAATTCCTATAATAGAAGCTCAATTAGGTGTTGGCTTTAATGAAGATGAAGCTTCTTTTATAACGATGTATGTTACAGCTGCTTTAGAAAGGCAAAAGAAACGAACAAGAAGAAAACCAGTTGTCATTATTGTGTGCGATACCGGAATGAGCACATCACAAATGTTAGCAACACAATTAAAGAATTTATTTCGTATAAGAGTACTTGGGGCATTTCCGGCTAGACAAGCTTCAGAAATCGTCGAAGAAGAAATAGTTGATTTAGTGATCACAACAGTCCCATTAACATTGCAGGAAATACAAGTAGTAAATGTAAATCCTATTTTGTCAAAAGAAGATATTAAGAAATTAACTTTGCTATTAGAAAAGTTTGAGGGGCATGAATTGCTTGTGTTCGACATTTTGAAAATTATAGAACCTTACTGTACGATTCATGATCCGAAAGCACTTCAGGAAAAATTACAACAATATTTTCAAAATGAAAAAACAAAGTTACCAAATCTGGAGAGGAGATCACATCCTGTGTTAATTGAAGTTTTAAATGAAAATCTAATAAAAACACAAGCAGAAGTACAAGACAGAGATAGTGCAGTTAAATTAAGTGGTGAATTACTTCTAAAAAACAATCTTATTGAAGAAAAATATATTCAAGCAATGCTTGATAATGTAAAAGAAAACGGTACGTATATTGTGATTGCGCCAGGTATAGCGATGCCGCATGCCAGACCAGAATATGGTGCGAAAGATATTGGCTTTAGTATTGTTACATTAAAAGAACCAATTGTATTCGGGCATCGTACAAATGATCCTGTTAGAATTGTCATTGGATTATGTGCAATTGATCATGAGACTCACCTAACGGCTTTATCGGAATTAGTAGGTGTCTTAAATCAAGAAGAGAAATTGGAAGAAATACTAAATGCTAAAACAGCAGAAGATATCATGCGAATTTTTAAGGGGGATAAGTAAATGTATAAAATAGTGACAGTTTGTGGAGCAGGCGTAGGGAGTAGTATGATGCTTAAGGTATTCGCGCAACAAATTTTATCAAATGAGGGTGTAGAGGCAACTGTAGATGCATCTGATATCGGCTCTGTTAGTGCTGATGATTATGATATTGTAATTACCACATCTGATTTTGCGGACATTTTAAGAAACTCAAAAGCTAAGGTTGTCAAAATAGATAACATGATGGATAAAGAATTTTTAAGAACAGAATTAGTGAAAGTAATTAATTAATCGTATTTGTAAATATTTTACGTCCTGTAATGCTAATTTTGGATTATGGGAAGAATAATTAATGTCTATGAACATTTTATGTAACTATGACTTTAGTCAATGACTATTGCAATGCGATAAAAAGGGGAGAGCAGCCAATGGATTTTCTTATGTATCTCATTAACAATATATTCAGTCAGGCAGTATTTGTAATTGGAGCTGTCGTATTAGTTGGTTTATTAATACAACGAAAGAGCTTTGATTCATTAGTTTCATCTACAGTTAAAACAATGATAGGATTTTTACTTATTAACACTGGTGCGCAATCACTAGGAGTTTCCTTGCTCCCGTTGCAACCAATGCTTAGTAAAGTATTTCAGTTAAATGCGGAGATTCCTACACTTGAAGAAGCGCAAATGGAGAGTTTTGTAGAGATAGGAACGGAAATGGCATTGATTTTCGCATTAGGATTTATTATTCATATTTTATTTGCACGCATAACACCATTTAAATATGTGCATTTATCTGCACATGTATCTTTTTTCTATGCAGGATTAATTGCAGCTTTACTTAAATTTGGTACAAACATGGGATTTATTCCACTTGTATTAACAGGTTCTCTTATTCTAGGTTTTTACTTAACATTTACTTGTTCATATGTTGCACCTTTAATGAAGAATATAAAAGGCGGAGAAGGATTTACTTTAGGTCACTCAAGTTCCAGTGGTGTGTGGATTGCAGCGAAACTTGGAGGTTTATTAGGTAATAAGAAAAACGATCTAGAAGACATTAAAATACCAAAAAGCTTAAATTTCCTAAGAGAAATGACCATTGCATTGACAGTTATTATGACGCTATTATTCTTAGTTGTATCACTTATTTCTAATCCAGCTTGGGTAGCAGATAATATTAGTGGAGGAAGAGATATTGTTACTTTCTCTTTACTAAATGGTTTACAGTTTGGTTTATGGATTACCATTATTCTATCTGGGGTAAGGATGTTGTTGGCTGAAATCATCCCAGCTTTCCATGGTATTGCAGATAAATTAATTCCGAATGCCAAGCCAGGTTTGGATGTACCGTTATTATTCCCAAATTATCCGACTTCAGTAATCGTTGGTTTCTTAACTAGTTTAGTAGCTGGATTTGTAGGAATGTTCATTTTAGCAGTAGTTGATTACCCAATAGCGGTCTTTCCAGCATTAATACCAACATTTTTCACAGGTGCAGTAACTGCCATTTTCGGTAATTCGACAGGTGGAATTAGAGGTGCTTTAATCGGTTCATTCACGAATGGTCTAATCCTAATTATAGGGCAAGCATTATTACTTCCGCATATAGGTTCTTATGGCTCTATCATGCGTATTCTTAGTGAAACAGACTATGCTCTATACGGGCCATTAATGGGTATGCTGTTGAAGCTGATTGGAGGGTAATGGTTTATGAAGCAACTCGCCCTTTATCTACCATGTTGCTATCCTAATGAAGATCGATTTTTTAAAATCTTAGATTTAATGGAAACATACAAGGTGGATGTCTTAGAGCTTGGCATTCCGGTAACAGACCCCCACATGGATGGTGCGGTTATTAAAGAAAGTCATCAGCAGGTATTAGTCCAAGGATTTGATAGAACGTATTTAAATCAAATCCTCATGAAGATTAAAGAAAAATACACATTTAAAGTTGTTCTTATGACATATAAAGAAGGATTAGATAATTATGATCTATTCACTATCGATAGTCAGTTAATTGATGGTATATTGTGCGTAGATCAAGAAATTACGTTTGAAGATTATCCAATGCCTATCCAGCTGTATAATGAAACGATGTCAAATCAATTATTAGAAGAACAGCTGAAGAATAATCGCGTATTTGCCTATTGTATGAGTGGTGCTGGAAAAACGGGGAGCTTTAACCAAGTACCTACAAATTACATTGAAACAATAAAACGAATTAGAAAGTATAGTAATCTACCCATTTTTGTTGGGTTTGGGATTAAAGACGAACAAGATGTTGCTAGTGTGTATTATAATGGTGCAGATGGTGTAATTATTGGCTCTTTTTTTGTGAAAATGATTGCAAGCGAATCCTTAGAAACTATCAATTCATATTTAAAAAGTTTAAAAAATGTTTCATTGTAACTATATAAAAGTAAGTGAAGAAAGGTGGGGAATAAGTTCCCTGCCTTTCTTCATATAGTTAAAAGATGTTGTGATTGGATTATCTCCTTCTATAAATAACTATAAAATAATTATTTCATAAAATTCATACTATAAATTTAAAAATATACTTTCTTTAAAAAAATAATTCTTTTGAACTGAAAAAAGGGGAAAATAATCGGTTTTTAATGATTTTTTATATTTTAAAGTTTAAAAAGT